>DATKSN010000218.1:0-44900 GCA_035531595.1 Pirellulales bacterium
GCCGCTCGGTTATCGGGTGGTCGTCCTGGGTGTGGCTGGGGAGGTCGGCGGGCTCACGCAATAACTCGAACAGCGCTTCGAGCTTGTGATGGGCGGCCACGGCCTTGACCAGTTCGGGGTCCGAGGCGAGCGGCCCGTCAAGGCGCCCCGCCTCGATCGCCTGGTACAGCGTCTCGTCGCCGTCGTCTACGGCGGGCTGGCCGCGGGGCGTGTCGGCGGCGGCCGGGTCGCGCAGGGCTGGGTCGTGTGGGGAGGACATCAGTTCTTTCGCACGGGGCAGTTCTTTCGCACGGGGCAGTTCTTTCGCACGGGGCAGTTCTTTCGCACGGGGCAGTGAACGGGAAGAGAATGGCTTCGACCCCCGCCAACTCGTCTGGCGGGTGAAGCAGATGGTGAGCTACACGTCATAAGAAGACAGTTTCTCGTGTTCCATATCCTGTAATTCCTGTTCATCCTGTCGATGCGTTTCATTGAGCCACGTTTTGGACAGGATGACAAGCCCGTGCCCTCTCATAAGAACCCGTGGCCTCTCATAAGAAATTGTCGAACAACGCCCTCCCCAAGTCAACTCTCCGCATCCAGCTCCTTGTAAATCCTCGCCAGGGCCGCCTGGGCGCGCCGCACCTTCATGCGAACGGCGTCCGGGCTGCCGCCGTGTTCCTGGGCCAACTCGGCGTAAGTCTGGCCCTCAATCTTCACAGCCACGATCAACTCGCAGTACTCCTCGGACTCGTCGCCCAGCCGGTCCATCGCCACCTCAAGCCGCGCCAGGTCTTCTTCCAGGCTGAGGAGATTGCTGGGCGTGGGAGAGGCGGTCCCTGGTATATCAAGCGGATCGGCGGAGCCGGACGAACGCGGGGCATCGATTGAAACCTCGCGATTCATGTCGCGACGCTTGGCGCGCCACCGGTCGGCCTCGTCGCGGATGCGGTTTTCCACCACCTTGTTGAGGTATTTCATGAAAGCGCCTTCGGTGCGGAATTCAAACGAATTCACCTTGCCGAAGGCTTCGAGCATGACCTGCTGAACGAGGTCGCACGACTCGGTTTTCCGCCGGAGCTTCTTGCCCAGGCGGATGCGCACGGCGGCCAGCACCCGCGCTTGGTAGCGCTCGCAGAGCGATTCCAGGGCGGCGCGGTCGCCTTGCTGGATCTGCTCGATCAGGATCCGCGTGGGAAGTGATTCGGCCAAGGAATCCCTCTCAACGATTGTGTGAGCGTTCCCCCCAAGTCTAACGGTGGAGAATTCGGGTAGCAAATCTGCGGCCGTAAATTCCATTCCACGTTGCCTTACACTTACACGTCTTCGGCGTTAGTTCAAGCTCGAAGGGAGTTTGACGATTCGCGACCCTACCCCGCTCGTCGGGGTCGGTGAAGCAGATGGCGTGCTACTGCCGCGGACGCGCGGCGCTTCGACCCCACCCCGCCTGTCGGGGTTGGTGAAGCAGATTCCTTGCTTGCCGTGTGCGACGCGATAGCTCGCCATCTGATTCACCATTGAGGCAAGCTCAACGGGGTCTGACGAGTTGGGGGCGCGTGCCTCCTTAGCTCACCGTCTTGTGTACCATCGAGGCAAGCTCGATGGGGTCCAATACTTGGTGCCCACGACGTTCAAGCCGTGTCGCTGGACGCCGCAGAACAAAACCTGACCCAATGACAACCTCGGAATTCGACGGAATAACCACGATTTTGCGCAGGCCAGGCTGGGCCTTCCCGTCGCGGCGCGTGACGTCGCCCAAGGTCAACCGGCGATCCCGTGCCGTTGCGCCGGATGCGTGGCGCCCGGTTGGGGCTTACGACGGCGATTGATCGCCGGAAACCCAGGGCGCGGCGCCCTGGGCTTTCGAGTTTGGCCCCTTGGGGCCGCCGTCGCGCGGCGTCCTCCAGGGGACGCCGATGGCGGGGCTTTATCGGGCAGGCAAGTCCACGTCTTGGCGGCACCGGCAAGTCGGCGCGACGGGTGCGTTCACACCGTCGGCGGGCGCGATCCAGCGCCCAGGGCGACCCCAAAGCCCCAACGGGGCGAAACCCGCCACGCGAATGGCCGCGGCGCGTCATGGGTGTCACCGGTGTCAACCCGTTGTGGTCGTGGCCCGCCAGCAGCCGCTCCCCCTGGCCTGCATTGCTTCCAAGGATGATCGCGGATCCTACGGAACGCGTTCCAACATCCGCGCCGCCACCTCCGCCTGGCGCAACGCCCGCAGCATGTTGCGGCCGAGGATCTTGCCGATCTGCTCCTCGTCGTAACCGCGGTTCAACAGCTCCTGGGTGATCACCGGGTAGCACGACACGTCCTCAAGCTGCTCCGGCAACATCGAGACGCCGTCGAAGTCGGAGCCGAGCCCCACATGGTCGATGCCGGCGATACGCACGATGTGGTCGATGTGGTCAACCACTGTGTGGACGCTGCCCGGAACGATCGGGTGCTGGACGTCCCAACGCTTGACGGCCTCCTGGAACTCCGATTCGTCGGGGTACTGCGCGCGGAACTCGCGGCGCACGGCGAACATATCGGCCCGCGCGCGGGCCGATTCCGGGTGGATGAAGCCGGAAAAGAAGTTGACCATCACCACGCCGTCATTGGCCTTGATGAGCTTGAGCACGTCGTCGGGCACGTTGCGGGGGTGGGGCGCCACGGCAAAGGCCGAGGAATGCGACGCGATGACCGGCGCGCGAGAAACTCGCAGCGCGTCGCGCATCGTGTCGGGCGAGACGTGTGAAATGTCCACCAGCATGCCCAGCCGGTTCATCTCCCGGACGACTTCGTCGCCAAAGGCCGTCAGGCCTCCGTGACGCGGCTCGTCGGTGGCGGAGTCGGCCCAGGAAAGTGTGTCGGAGTGGGTCAGCGTCATGTAACGGGCGCCCAGTTTGCGCAACTGCCGCAGCGCGCCGATCGATTCCTGGATCGAGTGCCCCCCTTCGACGCCGATCAGCGAGGCGATCTTGCCGGCCGCGTGAATCCGTTCGACGTCGTCGGCCGTGACGGCGAGCTCGAAGACCTCGGCGTGGCGTGCCACCATCCGCTGGACCAGGTCGATTTGTTCGAGCGTATCGCGCAGGGCGGTGCCGGTTTTGTCGGTTTCGGCCGGCACGAACACCGACCAGAACACGCCCCCCACTCCGCCCGCGCGCAGGCGGGGGATGTCGGTGTCGAATTGCGGCACGCTTCCGGCCAGGTCGATCTTGTCGAGCGAGCCGCCCGCCTCGCTTCGCAACCGCCAGGGCAGGTCGTTGTGGCCGTCGATCACCATCGCGCCGCGATGGATGCGCCGGGCCTCGTCGCCGACGACCACCTTGGGACGGGTCGTCGCCGGCTGGTTGGTTGGTTCCTCCGCGCCGGTCGCGGCGTGGCAAGCCGGGAACAAGGCAAAATGCAAAATAAGAAATGAGAAACGAGAAACAGGGAATTGGGCCGGCCATCGCGCCCACCGGCGGGCTGGTTGACCAGTCTTGTATTTTTCATTTCGCATTTCGCATCGCCTCCGAGTAAACCAGCCAACCTCGTCTACGGCTCGTCAGGCTGGAAAGCCTGACCTTTACGGTGGCTGGGGCAGAGCCTAAGCGATGCCCCGGTCGCTATCAAGCCGGGGCATCGCTGAGGCTCTGCCACCAGCCACCGCTTTCTCGTGGCAAAATGCTTTCTCGTGGCAAAATGGCTCGCAAGATGCCCGCCGGGGAAAAGGGCGCCGGCCCGAGGCCGCGGCGGCGATCGAACACCCGCACATCGTCACGATCTTCCAGGTGGGCGAGGTCGGCGAGACCCCCTTTCTGGCAATGCAATTGCTCAAGGGCGAATCGCTCGACAGCCGCCTGCGCCGTCTGGCGAGCGGGGTGCGTAAGCCCCCTGTTAATATGGCACAGGAACAGGATGAACAGGATGACCAGGATGAACAGGGGGCTTACGCCCCCCGCTCGCCTGAATTGCCGCCACTTTCCGAATCGCTTCGCATTGGGCGCGAGATCGCGGAGGCGCTGGCCGATGAGGGCGAGAAGTAACCTCGCGCGTGGCCAAGCCGTCATCCCGGAAGTATGTCTTGAAGATCTCTGCTTCGATGCCCAGCAGGCCGCGGAAAAGGCCGTCAAGGCTGTTTGCATCCACTGCGGCGTGCGATTCCCTTATGTTCACAATTTTAAGGAACTGCTTGAGGCGCTCGAAAAAAGCGGCGTCAGGATTCCGAAGTACGTGTGGGACGCAGACGCGCTTTCGCCCTTTGGCGTGGAGCTACGCTATCCGGGCTTTGCGCGCCCGGTCACGAAGAGGCAACACCGTCGCGCGGTTCGCATCGCCGAGGCCGTCCTGCGCTGGGCCGAGCGGCAAATCGCAAAAACATGATCCGCACGGAGTGCAAATCAACCGCCGGCCCATCTCGCCATCCCCGACCGAGTCGAGGCGCTGGCGAAGGAGGGCCGAACGCCCTGTCAAATAACGGACGCATGGGTTCGTGTCGAGCAGGTACTTCATCAGACTTCGGCATCGCGATCTTGCAGCGGCAGATCGGAAGGCCCATCAAAATCCGGCCTTCTGCGCAAGCCAGAACCAAGCCCGAATCGGACCACTGGCTCAACCGGCGACAGGCTACGGCACACGGAGTGTGCCTGCTACTTTACCGGCCGTCGCTCCGACGCCGGCACGCCAGTCCCGCCCCACTCGATCCGGCACTTGGGCAGCGCTTTTCGCAACTCGGCCACGCCCGCATAAACGACCCTACTCGCTTTCGGCGGCCAGCTTGCGGAAGTATTGCTCGATGGCGTCGCGATAATGGGGCGGAAAGTCCTTGCCGATCTGCTGCAGGGCCTCCTCGCGCTCCTTGGGAGGCAGATCACCCCAGCCGGATGTCTTACCCAGATTGCGGCGGTTCACATCGCCCGGCGCGTTCATGCGCGCGATTCGGCTGTCGGGCATCGCCTGCGCGGGACGCCGGCCGCCCGAAGGGCTGCTCTGCTGCTGTTGCTGCTGCTGTTGCTGTTTTTCGAGTTCCTCAATCATCTTGTCGAGCGAGGCGATCACGTCGTCTTCCAATTTGCGAACCGTCTTACCGGCCCGGCCCAATTCGAGCCGGCGGCGAATGTCGTCCATCCGCCGCGCGATATGGTTGAGCGATTCGTCTTCCAGTTTGCTCAGGTCGTCCTGCATCAGGGCGGCCAGCGATTGGTAACGCTTGCGGCCGTCGTGTATGTCATCAAGCAGCTTCGCGATCGCCGCCAACCCTTCCTCCTTGTGCAGTAACTGATGGTGCGCGACACTCTCGACGAACCATAGCGCCGCCGGATCGATCACATCCGACGAAGTTAGCCCGGCAAGCTGTTCCAACGCCTCGTCGTAGAGCCTTTGCTGCGACAACCACTGGGCGTAAAACAACCGCAGGTTGTGGCGCTCGAATTCGGGGACGTCCTCGGCCCGCAGCCATTCCTGGGGCGCGAGCGGTCCCGGACTGCGACGGCGGGCACAGAGTTCGACGAGGGATCTGGCCCGCGGATCGCCCAGCGAGAATGTCTGAGCCAGTCGTTCCAGTGCGCCGCCGGCGTCGGTTGCGCTCGCGCCGTTCCAGGCCGCGTCGGCCAAGGCGAGGGTCGCGTCGTCGGCCTTGCGGTCCGCCAGCCAAGCGAGCGCCCGGGCCTTGACCTCGTGGGCGGATGGGGCCTGCACCGTTGGGGTCGTGGCAAGGGGATCGGACGTGGGGAGATCGTCGGCGCGGAGCGTCGATGCGGAGGCGATCGCCAGGAACAACGCGACGATCCTCGTTCCCACGCGGAGCGTGGGAACGAGGGTCATGCGAAGCGTGGGAACGAGGGCTCGGAGGGCACGGATCGCGGATTGGATTCGGCGGTTCATTGGTTTTTCCCCGTGACGATGTCGCGCGTGGCGCGGAAGATTCGTGATTCGCGTTCGGCCAGCCGTTCAAGAGCCTGAATCAACTCCGGCTTGTCGGCCTGCCCCAGGTCGTCCCCCTCCACGAGCTTATTATACCGCTTCGTGCGGGTATTGACCCGCATTTGCAGGGCGCGGATCATCTTCAACTCGGCGATCGCGTCGATCAGCGGCGGATCCTGCGGTTCGCCCTGCTGTTGCCGTTGCTTCTTCCGCTCCTGGTCCTTCTGGGCCTTTCGCAAGGCTTCGATCATCTCCTCCAGGGCGGCGATCACATCCTGCTCGACCCCCTGGCAGGTCTCGTCGACCTTGGCCTGCGCCAGCCAGTCGACGACTTGCCGCATGTCTTCGCGCATTTGCGAAACCGCCTCGGCGAAGGCCACGGCCGAACCTTCGTCGCGCAAGAGCGTCTGGGCGATTTCGACGTCGGTAACGATGGAAGCTTCCTTGCGGCTGAGCCGGCCGGCTTCGATTTCGTCGTTGCGCCCGCGGTCGGATGCCGCGACTCGGTCGAGGCGGCGCGTCCCCTCGTAGACCTCGATCTGCGCCTGCAGCATCCGGCGGAAACGGGCTTCCAGCATGGCCAGCGTTCGCTCGACTTCCTCCTCGCGCAGTTGCCGGAGAATTTCCTCCAACTCGGCCTTGGCCTTTTCCAACTCGCGGATGGCCTGTTCCTGGTCGGGAATCGCCCCCTCGCGTTGAGCCTTTTCCAGCTTCAGCCGGGCTTGCTCCATTTTTTGCTGGGCGGCCTCGACTCGCTTGCGGGCTAAATCCTGGGGCTGGTCTTGGTCCTGGTTTTGATCCTGATCTTGGGGCTGGTCGTCGGAATCCGGTTGACCTTGCCGGCCCTTTTGCCCCTGCTGGCCCTTTTCATCCTTTGGCTTCGGGCTTGGAGTCTGCTCACCGCCCCTGTCGGATGGTTTTCGTTCGTGATCCGTCTTTTCGTCGGCCGGATCACTTTGGTCGCCCTTGGGCGCGTCGATTGGTTCGGCGCTGCCGGCGTCGTCCCGCATCGCTTGGGCAAGCTTCTTGGCTTCCTGGGCCACCTTTCCCTGGCCTTCCGCGAGACGCTTGGCGTCGGCGCCGTTGGCGGTCCGGTTCTGAATTTCTTGCTCGCGGTTGATCAGCTCGTTGATGCGGCGAATCTGCTCCTTGATCCGTTGGCGTTCGTCCTTGAGACGCTGGCCTCGCTGCTCGCTGAGCAGAAGCTGCAAAAGCGCGTTCAGATCCAGTTCGACCGCGCGTTGGTTGCCGACCGCGTTGGCCAGGCGGTCCTGCTTGAGCAAGTCGATCAACTTTTCGAATTGCGCGCCGATGAGCCGTTCCTTGCTCCGGGCGACCGCCTTGCGCAGCAGCGCGGCGCGCTTGGGATCGGTGGAGGCCGTCAATTCGACCATCCGCGCCAGAACCTTTTCGAATTCCTTGTATTTCTTCTCGACCCGTTCCTGCGCCAGAGTCAATTCGGCGGCGGCTTGGGCCGATGACTTCTTGGCCGTGTCCGAAGCATCGTCCGCGCCGGTTTCCTGGGCCGGCGCCGGCGCGCCGACGAGCGATAGGATCGCCGCCAAGACCCCGGCGCGGATGGCCCAAGAGAATCCGACGATCCGCTTGTGTGCTGAATGGCCTCGCATACCGTCTGTAGGGAACGCCCTCCGTGGCGTTCCGTGAGGCGGGTATCGACGTCGGCCCGCGGGACGCGGAACGCCACGGAGGGCGTTCCCTACAGAATCAGGCGGAACGCCACGGAGGGCGTTCCCTACAGACGATCGCATGGATTACTCCTCGTCCTCGAGTAAGTGACGCACTTTCTCCTGACGCAGCTTCTTGGTCTGCTCATTCAGGATCTTCTGCAATTCGATGATCTCGCGCAGTCGGTCGAGAGCCTCATTGAAGGTTTCCAGTTCCAGCATCTTGTCGCGGACCTGTCGCATTTCCAACAGGATCAACTCGGTCTGCTCCAAGGCCGCCTGGCGGCCGGATTGCAACTCGGCGAGCGCGGCCGCGTCGGCCGGCTTTGCATGGCGTACCCGCGCCAACAGCGCAGCCAGCCGCTTGTCGAGCTCAGCGAACCGCTCGCCCGCGATCCGCTTGAGCGGATCGGCGATCTGGTCCTTGAGCCTGATCCGCAACTCCTCGGTGTCGAGGCGATTATTCACCAGTTCGGCGCGGATTCCGTCGAACGATAGGGCCACCCCGCGTGTCTCTTCCGCGTCCTTTTGGCCGCTCTGCGCCGCCCGCTCGACGCGCAGCCGCCGCCGCGCACGAACCGCTTCGGCCAAATCGGCGGCGCCCGCGGGCTCCCTGCCGGCCGCCGGGGCGGTGTCGTCGGCCCCGCCGGTGGGCGGCGCGACGTCGTGGGTTTCCAACTCGGCCAGCGAGTCGCGAGTTTCCGTCACCTCCTGGATGATCGATTCGAACCGCTGCCGCAAGTTCAACTCGCGCGATTCGAGGATCGCTCGGAGTTGTTCCGGCGTGACCACGTCGAGCAGGAAACGCTCACCGGACGATACGTTCGGTTGCTCGTCGCCGGGCAGGCTGTGGTTGTCGGCCGCCTTGGCGCCGATGAGCAACTTTTGGCCGGGCTTGAGCGACAGCTCGCCGACCTCGAAAGCGGCTTCGACCGGCAGTTCGGCGCGCGAATGGGTTTCGCTCACGAGCGGCGCCTCGCGCGGCTCCTGGTCGTCGACGACGTAATCGATCCAGGTTTTGGCGACGCCGTAATCGTCCTTGATCTCGCCCGCCAAGGGAAGCCGGGCCTGGGACGTGATCGCCGAACCGATGCCCTCGAGGTAAACCAGCACCTGCGGCGGTTCGTCGGGCACGGCGGTCAGAACCAGGGGCACGGGCTGGCGGCTCTCGATGCCGTCGGTGTCCAACAGCGTGAAGAGCACCGTTTTGTCGGCGTCGAGGTTTTCCAGTGTGAACTCGAAGTCGCGCCGGCCGTCGAGCGCCAGGTCTCTGGGCTTGTCGTCGAGCGTGTAATCGATCCGCGCCCGCAGCAGGTCTTTCGAGGCGGTCGCATGCACGGTGACCTTCGTGCCCCGCGGCAAGGCCACGTTGCCGGTGCCGGGCACGTCGGCGGCCGGGCGGCCCATGTAGGCCGGATACTCGCAGTGCAGCGTCATGCCGATGGTCGGGCTTTCGACGACGCGAATGCGATAGCCCTTCAGCCGCGCATCGCCGCCGATCACATCGAACTCGTGATCGGCCAGCACTCCAGGGAATGTGAGGCTGAAGTCTTGCAGCGGATCCACTCCCGGCACGGCGTTGCCCTCGCGGTCCATCGTCTTGCGGTCACGGTTGCCGTCGGCGGTGCGATAGCGGATCTGCACGACCCGCGGCACCACCCGCGGCGGCGCGGTTTCAGCCTGAACCACGACGCGCAGCTCGCTGCCGCGGGCAATGACCACTTCGCGCCCTGGGTTGTCGAAGCCCACGACTCGCAGGCGCGTGTTCCGCGGCCACGGTTCGTTGGTCAAGGTCGCCAGCCGCCTCACGCCGAAGCGGAACGAGCCGGGCGCCGCCACGGCCAGCGCGAGAACCGATAGCGCCAACACACTCGCGGCCACAACGGCGCGGAGCAGAGGCGCGCGGCGAAAAAGTTCGCTCAGTTCCACCCGATCGGCGCGGGCATACGCCTCGTCGCAGGTGTGGGCCAGCATCTCGCGGCCGTATTCGTCGAGCTCGAGCTTGCGGCCGGTCAACTCGACGGCGGTCAACAGGCCGTCGTCGAAGCGGTCGAACCGCCGCTCCAAGAGCACCGCCATGTTTCGATCGGACAAAGGCACGAACACCCGCCGCAGGCTGACACGGTACAGCACATACCCGCTGACCACCGCCACCACGCCCAACATCACGCGGCGAAACTCCGCGGGCGGCTCGAACAGCCAGTCGATTGCCAACGCGACCCAAAAGCAAACGCCCAAGGAGGCCAGCGTCGCCGCCAGGCCCTCCAGCCACACGTAGCGGCGGATGCGCCGGCGCAGGGCGCCAAGCAACTCGCGCACACGCGGGGCCAGTTGAGGTTGGTCCAATTGGTCAGTTGTCATTGGTCATTGGTCCTTGGTTACTCGTTCCCACGCGGAGCGTGGGAACGAGACAACACAACCGCGGGACAAACAGGGGGCTAACGCCCCCCCGCTCGCCCGGAACTCACGCTAATTTCATCAGCCTCCGCACGAGCCACTCCATGCATAATAACCCGCACAGCACCCACATCGTCCACTCATTGTCCCACAGGGGCGTGGGGGCCGAAAGGACCGTCACCGTGCGGCTCTGGTCACGCAAGGCCTCGACCAGCGGCCCAACGGCCGAACTGGGGCCGAGCGCCTTGTCGAGACGGTCGTAATAATAGCCGCCGGTCTTTTGCGCCAAGTCCGAGAGCAAAGGGTCGTTGCGCACCGTGTGCTCGCGCTCGAGGTCGGGCACTTTGACCTGGATGCGACGACTCAATCGCTCGTCGCCGCTTTCCGGAACAGGCAACTGCAACTCGTAGACCCCTTCCTTGCGTGCCGTAAACTGGCCCCGGTAATAACCGGCGCGCAGGGGATCGGCGGCCAAACGAATCGTTTCGAGCGTGCCGTCGGGCAGACCGACTTCCAGCAGCACCTGGGCCGATTCCAGCGGCTCCAGACGAGCGTTCGTCAGGCGCGCGCCAACGTTCACGGTGCTCCCCAGCAGATAGCGGTCGCCGGCGATCAGGATGCCGCGGTGCGAGCCGCGCGTCAGGCGGCGCTGCGTCACATGACGAATCAGCTTGGTGTAGAACCGTTCGAAGTAGGCTTCCTCCTCGGCGCGGAGCCGCCACATCTCGCCGCTGCCGAGGAAGAAGACCAGCCCGGAACCATAGTCCTGGCCGACGAAATAGGGCGGCAACCGCCCACCGTCGGCCGAGGCCGGGTCGGAAAACCGCGCATAAACCGTGGCGCCGTCCTTTTCGCGTTTCACCGCGTAGTGGCCGAAGACCCCTGGAAAGGTGGACCAAGCGAGGTCCGAGGCGGCGGCCGAGTCCTCGATGCGCAGGAACTCGGCTTCCTGGCCCTCGCGCGTGAACTCGATCGGCCAGGGCTCCTTTGAACCGAAGCGGGCGTCGTCGAGCACCGCGAATCGCCGGTGGAAGACCACCGGGTAGAGCTCGCGCAGCTTGTTTCCCACGCGGGAGTCCTGCACCCAATGGTCGGTGTTGACAGGACCGGCGATCACGATCAGGCCGCCCGCCTGGTCGTTGACCCAGCGATTGACCAGATCTTGTTCCGCCGCGGTCAATTGGCTCCAGTCGGGGTCGAAGGCCACGATCGAGTCGTACTCGAAAAGTTCCTCGATCGCGCTGGGGAACTCCGCCAGGATTTCATGAGCGTCTTGCGAAATTCCCTCGCCGCCGCTCTGCAAGAGGACATCGACGACGACGCTGCGGTCGCGCCGCAGTTGGTTGCGCAGGAACTGATACTCGCGCGAAGGTCCGCCGGCGAACAGCAGCACATGGGTTTTGCGATCGACCACCTCGACGTCGACTTCCTGCTGGTCGTCGTTCGCCTGCTGGTCCTCCGGCGGGGCCTTGACGCGTAACCGTAGCGTGCGCCGGCCTACCTTGTCGGGTTCGAGCTCGAAGCGGACGGTCACCTGCTCGCCGTCGCCGCCTAAAGCAAGTTGCTGTGTGCCTTCGATTTTTTCCGGCTGGCCGGCGGCCCCTTCCGCGTCGCGGGAAACCAGTTCGACCGTCACGTTCCTGCCCGCCAACCCCTGGGCCTGGATCTGCCCCGTCACCGCGTAGCGGTCGCCCGGATACGCCCGCGCCGGCGCCAACAAGTCGCTGACACGCACATTGACCGGCTGAGCCAGCGAGCCGATGCCAACGGGGTAAACCGGCACCCGACGCTCGCGCGCCAGCGCGACGACCGCCGACGGTTCGAGACCGGCGTTCTGCTGGCCGTCGCTGAAGACGACCACGCCCGCCACCGGCGCGCCAGGGTCGGCCTCGATCGCCTCACGCAGCGCCTGGCCCAATCGTGTCGAGATGCCCCGCGGCGCCAGTGCCTGCTCCCAATCAATCGACTCGGGACCGGTCGCGGACTCGGCGGCGGGATCCCCCCCCGGCGTCAACTTGGAGAAACGGGCGACGGCGGCCATGTGTTCGTCGAACCGCAGTACGGTCACGTCGTGCCGCCGGCGCAGTTGCTGGAGAAAGTCGCCGCGGCCCACGGCGGCGATCACTTGCCGCGCGCGGCCCGGCCCGGCCGCCGACGTCGAAGCATCGGCGTCGTCCAGCGCCATGCTCAGACTGGTGTCGACCAGGAGCAACACTCGCGAGTTCTGGACCTGGTCGGTTTCGTTCCGCCAGCGCGGTTCCAGGTAGATCAACAGCAGCCCGACGAACACCGTCAAGCGGAGACACGTCAAGAACACGCTCAGCAGGCCGTGAAGCTCGGCCGTGTCGCGGCGGTAGGTGTAAATAACGTAGACGGCGATCGCCACCAACACCGCCAGCGGAATCAGCCAGTCGGTGGACGATTGGATCCGTCCCCACTCGAACGTGGAGCGAAACATTCCCTCGCTCAGTAGCGGCAACGCGAGCTTCATCAAACCGTCGCCTCCCGTTTCGGATGGTAGCCGGCGGCGTAGGCCAACCATTGCTCGCCGAGCAACAGGCCGACCAATGCGAAGAGGAACCACAGGCTCAGGCTCTTGTTCGCCAGGTCCGCGGCCGCCATCTGGAACTGATCGGCGTGACGGTACTCGAAACGAATTCCCTTCAGCTTCGTCGCCAGTTCCTCCCCGCCGACGGTGGCCAGGTTGCCTTCACTGGCATCGACGTTGAAGGCCAAACGATGCACCTCGGGCTGGTTCTCGGTGGTCGTCAATTCCAGCCGGTATTCGCCGGCCACCAGCGCTTCGGGAAACGAGACCCTCACGAGAGGGCTGCCGGCCACGGGCGCGGCGTCGCTGGTGAGCGAGCCCGCATCGGCCGGCGGCGGCGAGCCGCCGTCCGCGCTGGGCAGTGGGCCGGTGCTGGGCAGTGGGCCGGTGCTGGGCAGTGGGCCCATGGCGCCGGCCGGCAGGATCCATCGCGCCTGCGGCTGATAAAGCGCCGGATCCAGATCGCGTTCGACCGCCGAGCCGACGGTCCGGTTCGCCTCGCCGCGGTCGGGCGGCGCCAGGTAGGCCTGCAGTTCCAACGCGGTGACGACGAAGCTCGGGTTGCGGCCCCAATTGTTCCACTGCGGCGCGGCCGTGGTCAGAAAGGCCACCACGCGCCCCTCGCCGAATTCGCGCGCGACCACCAGGGGGGCGCCGTTACGCAAGCGGGCAATCACCTGGCTGGTCGAGCCGGTTTCCGGCTTCCATGACTTGGGGGCGGAAAAATACCAATCGATCAGCACGGAGCTCAAGTAACTATTGCGCTCGCCGCTGAAGTGCGCGAAGATCGGATGCTCACTCACTTCCAGATCGGCGCCCTTCTCCAGGCGGTCGACAAGCAATTGCGTCTTGGCCACCAGCGGCAGCGGAAACAGGCCCTGTCCGTCGCGGTGGAGCTTGTCGTTGTAAAAAGCCGCCCGGCAATGCTCGCCCAGGAATACTGCCACACCGCCCCCCGCGCGCGCGTACTCTTCCAGCGCGGCGACCGCCGCGTGGTCGAGCCGATCGACGTCCAACAAGTAGATCGCCTGGAACTGATCGAGGCGATTGGCGTTCAGAAAACTCGTCGGCTCGATTCGAGGGTCGATGCCCGTCTTCACGGCGCCGCCGGGCGCCAAGGCCGCCGCCAGGTAGCGGGCGTTCGTGGCGTCGCGTTCTCCATCGACCAACAGCACCGGCACGCCGGCGGCCAGATGGACCACGGCGTAGCGGGTGTTGTCGGCCAAGAGCGTATCGCCGCCCAGACTGGCGGTCACCAGGTGATCGCCGGCACTCGGAAAATAGACCGGAAATCGGCGCGTCGCGCCGTCGCCCGGCGGGATTTCGTCGATCAGCAGCGCCGGCCGCGCCTGATCGTCCTCTTGCAACAAGACCGAAATCCCTTCGACCGGCGCGCCGCCGTAGTTCGTCACCGTGACGTCAAGGTACAAAGGGACGCCCGCCGCGCGGATGCCCGGCGCGGGTTTCAGCGCGGAAATCGCCAGGTTGGCGTGAGCTCCGTCGACGCAGTTGATCAGCCGCAGTTGGGCTTTGGCCCCCTCGAGCCGGGCGAGCGCCCTTGCCAATTCGTCCGGCTCGTCCCACTCCTTGGCGCGGAAGTCCGACACCAGGTACACCACGCGGTCTTCGCCCTCGGTATCCCCTAGCAACTGCTCGATCGCCTCCAGCGCGCCGGCGGGCCCGACGGCCAACTGCGAGGGACCGATCGGTTTGAGCAGATCCTTGAGCCGTTCGCCGAAATCGGTGCTGACTTTGGCGGCCTGCAAGTCGGGCTGCGTGCCGGCGCGGCCCAGCCGCGCGCGGGAAAACCGGAGCAGCGTGAAACTTTGCGCCCGCGGCTGCCGCGCCACCTCGTCGCCGATTCGCTCGACAACACGGCGCGCCTTGTCGAACGCGGTGGCGTCGGCCTGGCGATCGCCCATCGAAAAACTGTCGTCCAGGAGCACGATGTGGTGCGTCTTGCCCCCTCCCAGCAACTGGCTGAGTCCTTTGCAGCCCAAGGGCTGCGAGACGATCATGACCACCGCCGCCACGGCGGCCATTCGCAGCAAGAGCAGCAACAACTCCTTGAGCCGCACCCAAGTGCTGTTCTTGCGTTGGCTGGCCAGCAGGAATTCCATCGCCGCCCACTCGACGCGGCGATGGCGCAGCAGGTTGATGAGGTGGATCACGATCGGCACGGCGACGATCGCGAGTCCCCACAGCAGGAGTGGATGGAGAAAAGAGGGCACGGTGGGGTTAGGGGTTAGGGGTTAGGGGTTAGGAGTCAGGAGTCAGGAGTCAGGACGTCGGTGTCAAGTCGCGGTCGCGCCGCCTTCTGACTTCATATCTTCTCACTCCTATCTCTTATCTCCTGACTCCTGAATCCTTTGTCGTTCAATTCCGGCTGTGCATCCCCAGCCGGTTGCTCAAAAAGGCGGCCAGGGCCGCGTCCAAGGGCTGGCTGGTGCGGATCAGGGCGTAATCGACCACATGCTTGGCGCATCCTCGGCGGACCTCGTCGAGGTAGATCCCCAGGGCCTGCAAATAGCCTTCGCGCAGCGCGCGGGGATTGCAGTTGACCAGCTCGGGCGATTCCAAACCCAGGAACCGCGTCGGGCCGGAAAAGGGGAAGTCCAATTCGTCGTCGTCGAGCACATGGACCACCATCACGTCGTGGCCCCGCTGCCGCAACAGCCGCAGGCCCTTGAACAGCCCGGCACGCTCCACCAGCAGGTCCGACACCAACAGCACCATCCCGCGACGCGGGTAACTCTCGGCCACATGCCGCAGGATGCGGTACAGGTCCGTCTTTTGCTTGGGAACGCTGACCTCGAGCGCCGCGATCACCGATTGCAGGTGCTTCCGCTTGCTCCGCAGGGGCACCGTCGCGCGGACGGTCTCGTCGAACGCGACGCAGCCCACCGCGTCCTGTTGCCGCAGCAGCAGGTAGGCCAGGCTCACGGCGACCGTGCTGGCGTACTCGTACTTGCTCATCGCGCCCGAACCGTAACGCATGCTGCCGGAGACGTCGACCAGCAGCGTGCAACGCAGGTTCGTCTCCTCCTCGTACTGCTTGACGTAGTAGCGGTCCTGCTTGGCCCAGACCTTCCAGTCGATGCGCCGCAAATCGTCGCCCTGCGCGTACTCGCGGTGCTGCAGGAATTCGACCGACTGCCCGAAATAGGGGCTGCGATGAACGCCCGACAGGAAACCCTCGACCACGTAGCGGGCGCGGACGTCGAGCCGCGCGATCCGCTTGATCGCCTCAGGATGCAAAAATCTTTTGGAATCGGGCGTCACGCGTCAGCTCATCTTCTTTGGTGGGGGTGATGGCGATCAAGCGGTCGACCAGCGAGTCGGTGGTTACCCCGTCGCTCTCGGCGGCGAAGTTGACCACCAGCCGGTGCCGGAGCACGGGCCGGGCCAGCGCCCGCACGTCGTCGGTCGAGACGTGCGTGCGACCGTGCAACAAGGCCCGCGCCTTGCCGCCCAAGATCAGGTTCTGCACCGCCCGCGGGCCGGCGCCCCAGGTCAACTGGTCCTCGATGAAATCGGGGGCGCCGACCTCGCCCACCCGCGTTTGGCGGACCAGCGCCAGGGCGTAACGCACCACATGATCGGAGACGGGCACCTCGCGGACGATCCGCTGCAATTGCACGATTTCGTCGGCCACCAGCACGGGCTCGATGTGGTCGGTCATCGCGCCGGTCGTCCGACGCGCGATTTCGAACTCCTCGTCGAAGGTCGGGTAACGCACGTAGACCTTGAACATGAAGCGGTCCTGCTGCGCCTCGGGCAGCGGGTAGGTGCCTTCCTGCTCGATCGGGTTCTGCGTGGCCAATACGAAGAACGGGTCGGGCAGTTTGTGCCGCACGCGGCCGGCGGTGACTTGCCGTTCTTGCATCGCCTCCAACAGCGCGGCCTGCGTCTTGGGCGGCGTGCGGTTGATTTCGTCGGCCAGCACCACGTTGGCGAACAAAGGTCCTTCGAGGAAGCGGAACTCGCGGGAGCCCGTCTCGCGATTTTGCTCGAGGATTTCGGTGCCTGTCACGTCGGCGGGCATCAGATCGGGTGTGAACTGGATGCGGCTGAACGAGAGGTTCAGCGTGCGCGCCAACGTGCTGATCATCAGCGTCTTGGCCAGGCCCGGCACGCCCTCGAGCAGGCAGTGTCCGCGGCTGAACAGCGAGATCAACAGTTCCTCGATGACGTGGCCTTGCCCGACGATGACCTGGGCGAGCTGTTGCTGGATTTTTTCGCGCGCTTCGCCCAGCTTGCGGATGGAGGTGTTGTCGTTTGTCATTGGTCATTTGTCCGTGATCCGTTGTCAGTTACTCGTTCCCACGCTCCGCGTGGGAACGAGGCAACACAACCGCGGGACGAACAGGGGGCTAACGCCCCCCGCTCGCCTGGAACGCTTCTTCGGCCGCTCCACGGCCCCGTGTCGGGAGCGCCGCATGGACGCGGAGCGTCCGGTTCGTTACGCGTTCCCACGCTCCGCGTGGGAACGACACAGCACAACCGCGGGACAAACAGGGGGCTAACGCCCCCCGCTCGCCTGGAACGCTTCTTCGGCCGCTCCGCGGCCCCGTGTCGCGCCTTGGGCCGACGAGCACGTATCGACACAGCACAACCGCGGGACAAACAGGGGGCTAACGCCCCCCGCTCGCCTGGAACGCTTCTTCGGCCGCTCCGCGGCCCCGTGTCTTTCTCCTTTCTCCTTTCTCCTTCCTCTACCTCTGATAAATGGGCAAGGTGCCGTTTTCCAACTGCAAGATGGTGAGGTTGACGGCGGTGGTGTAAATCGGGCCGATGTATCCCTGCGCCCAGGAGCCGTTGGGACTGGCTTCCCCGGCGAGCTTGGCGTAGACCTTGTCGCGGTATTCTTGCCACTTCTTGCCCTGCTCGCGATAACAGACCTGCGCGTAGTAGTAGTGCGCGTAGTGCCAGTGGCCGAAACCTTCGTTCTGGATGTTGTCGAGGTTCCGCTGGCAGTATTCCAGGAGCTTGGGGACGTACTCGCTGTCGTAGTCGCCCGCGTTGAACAAACAGGCGATCGCGGCGGCCGAGATCGCGGGACGGCCGCCGCCGCCCTTGGAACTATACTGCACGCCTCCGTCGGGCAGGGTGCAGTCGCGGATGTATTTGACGGCTTTGTCGATGATCTCCTTGGGAACGGGTATGCCGGCATTGCGGCAGCCGCGCAACCCTTGGACCTGGGTGATCGTCGTGGAACCCTCATCGAAGCCATGCCCGTCCTTGGCGCTCACGTAACCCCAGCCACCGGCGTCGGTCTGGGCCTCGCCGGTGAATCGCACGGCCCGCGTGAGTACGTCGATCAATTCCTCTCGCCGCTCGAGGTCTTCCTCCTCGCCCAGAACCTGCGACAGGAACAGCATCGAGTAGCCATGACCATACGTGTATCGGTCGTCGCCTTTGGGATCGCCGATCAAACCGTTCGGCCGGCCGCGGCGCACCAGGTATTCGACGGCCTTGCGAATTTGCTCGGAGTATTTCCCTTGGGTCGTGGTCGATCCTTCGGCCAACAGCGCCGTGCCGGCCAAGGCCGTCATGGCCGCGGGATAACGCCCCTCGTTGGCGGTCCAATGTCCTTGGCGCGACTGCGTGTTGGCGATCCAATCGAGCCCTCGCGAAATCACTTTCGCGACCTTGGCATCGCGCTGCGCGCCCGCGGCCGGCTGCGTCGTGACACCGATCAATACCAAGGCCACAATCAATTGCTTCATGCGCCCCTGGCCTCGCCCGGCTTGTCGTCGGGATAGGGCTGGTCGGTGAACTCCAGCTTGATGCTCGCGCGCGGCGCGCGGATCAGCACTTCGCGCCGCGCCGGATCGCCCTCCATCTCGGCGCCGCCCGGCTGGGCCTGCATATCGTCGAAGAGGATCCGCCCGTTGCGCTTATCGAGGCATAGCAGGCTCCCCTGCGCCGGATTGCCGGGCGCGGCCGGTCGCGGAAACGACGTGAACAACAGCACCGGCAGGTCGGCCGGCTGGTTGAGCGCGAGGATCTTGTTTTCGATCGGCGTGGAAAATGCCTTGCTACCCGTCGCGCGGTCGAAGCCGTGTACGATACCGTTGATCAGGCTGCTGCCCATCATGCCCGGCACTTGGAACTGCACGTTTCGCTGCTTGGCCGGACGGTTGGTGATCAGCAAGTCGTGGGTCTCGCCGCGAAGCAGATGAATCTCGTGCATCAAGGGTTCAGGGTCCACCTGCGCGTCGATCGTCGCCTTGCCGTCGGCCAGCGACAGCAACGTGAAATGCCCGCTCTTTTCGAGCACACCGATCGCCTCCCCACCGACCAGCGTTTTCTGGGCGTCGGGGTCGAACGGGCGCTGCCAGACATCGGTTTGCGTCCAGGGGTCGAACAGCCTGAGCGACGCCTTTCCGCCGGCGTCCGCCAGCCCCCAGACGAGCAGCATCCGGCCCACGCCGGCCAGGCGTTCGTCGATCCGGGGCACCTGGCGCCGGCCAAGCTCGTACCCGTCCATGGCGCGCAGCACCACCGCCTCGGTGGCGTTGGGTTGCACGACGAGCAACAGATCCTCGTCGCCGAACAGGTCACAGCCCGCGGGGAAGTCGCGCCGAGTCCAATAGGTTTCACCCGTCAGCGGGTCGACGGCCGAAAGGATGCGCCGACGTTGAAAGAAGACGCAGCCGGCGACCGTCGGACCGGTAGCGCCGGCACTTGAGGCGCGCGCCATACCCCCCCAGACGTTCATCTGGCGCATGTTCATCCGTACCTGCACCGGCATGGCCACCGCCATCGTGTTCGGCGACTCGCCCAGATCCTGGGTCCAAAGGACGCGCGGGCCCGCTTGACCGGGCGCGCCAAGGGTGTCGATGGCCAACAATTGCAACCCCGTCGAGACGAGCAGCAAGTGTCCATCCTCGCGGGCATGGCTGATCATCGGGAAACCACCGTTGGCGATTTCGTTGCGGTCGCGCAACGAAACGCGCCAGCGCTCGTGGCCCAGGCCGTCGCGTCCCACGAGCGCCGGGTTGTTCTGGTCGTACTCGACGCTCGCGCGGCTGCCGAGCGGACGCGTCCGGCCACGGACTTCGATCGGAACGTAACGGTTGCCGTTGGGCGACTGGCCCACCTGGTCCTGCTTGTTGACCTGGCCGGTGGGCCAGAGCCAGGCGTCCGACAAGCGGCGTTTCACGGCGCCGTCGGCCGGAAGATCGTCGATCAACTGCCGGCCGGTCTTGCCGTCCAGGCAGACTTTGTCCGCCCAATCGCCGGCCAATCGCCGGTAGTAGCAAGCCGCGTCGTCATCGCGTCCGGCGCGCGCCAGGAGTTCCGCCAGGCGCGCCACGGCCGCACGCGCCCGGCCAGGGTCGGACGAACGTTCGGATTCTCGCAGCAAGCGTTCCGCTTCCAGGAGCGCGTCGCTTTCGATCAGCTTCGCCGCCAAGCGCGCGCGCGCCGCGTCGGCCAGCGGATGGCCACCGAAATAAGCGAGAAACTCGCGCAGCGCCGCCGGGTCCGCTGCGGCGTCGGCCGCATCGAGGCGTGCCGCAAGTACGGAGTCGAGCCGTGCGAGTTCGTCGGGCTTGGCCGCCTCGCGCAAGCCGGCCAACCGGGCGCGCACCCAACGATCGCGCCGCACCGAAAGTCCGCCGTCGAGCCGCTCCAGCACGTTGCCGGGCGAGCCTAAATCCACCAGGCGCAGGTAGGCCGCCAGCGCCGCTTCGATCTCGCCGGCCTGCTGCAAGCCCGTCGCCAACAACCGCAGGTAGGCCGCGCGCGAACTCGGCGATTCGGTCAACCGCTCGATTTCGTCGAGGTGACGGCGGTGCGCGGCGAAGTCGAGTCGCAGCCCCTCGAGCAAGGCGTCGATCAGAAGCTCCCGAGTGCGCGGCTCCGGCTTGATCTCGAACGAACGGCGCAACTGGGCCACCGACTCATCAAGGCGCCCTTCGTCCAGCAGCAGTTCGCCCTGCCGGGCCAGTGCCTCGGCGTCGTCGGGGTGCTGGGCCAAGACGGCGGCCACCTGCCGGCGAAGGTCTTCCAGTTGGTGGAAGCTTTCCAGCGATTCGACACCCTGTGAAATGACCGCGCCCTGGTAGCAGATCAGGTTGCCCGGCACCGTGCCGCCGCGCGACTTCGAGCGCGCGACGATCCGGCCGGCGCCGACGTCGATGGCCGCCACCTCGGCGGAGGTGAGCGGTAGATAGTAGCGCTCGCCGTTGAAAAATCCCCTCCCGCTGGGAGCGCTACCGTCGGGCAAGTTCAAGGTTGGCGTCGGCCAGGCCGATTTACCGTCGGCCAAACCGTAGGTCCGCAGGCCACGGCGGCCGACCACCAGCGCTTTGTCGTCGGCGACACAGGCCACGTACAACCCATCGTCACGCGGTTCTTGCCAGAGGAGTTTGCCGTCGAGGAGATTCAAGCAGTGCAAATGACGCGATTCGATCGGCGTCAGCAGCACATGTCCCGCGGCGATCGTCACGCTGGCGTCGCACCAGTGGTCGTTGTCGCCCAGGTCGTCGCCGGCGAAACCCTGCATTCGCAGCACGCGATTCTGAAACATCGGATCGACGGCGCGCGGGTACTGGTAGCCCCACAAAAGCGATCGCGTCGCCAGGTCGATGGCCACCGCGGCGCCGGCCGACGTGGGACAGACCAGGATCCCTTCGGCGTAGGAGGGCGTCGCGCCGGCGAAGCGCCGCAACGGGTCTTCTTGCACGCCGACTGGCACCGCGGCCAGTTGCTGCGACCACTCCAGCCGCCCGTCATTTCTCGGATCGAGCGCGAACAAGCGGATTTCACCCTTGATCTCCGCCAGCACGTAGAGCTTGCCGGCCAACGGCAAGGGCGGCCCGAGGAAAAATGACCCGGCCAGCGGCAACTGGCCGTCGCCCGTTTGTCCACCAACGCTCCATTTCAGCTTCCCCTCGGTGGCAATCTCGTACGCGGCCAACCGATTGTAGGATCGCGTCGTCGAGGTTTGCTGAAAGCCGCCATTATTGATGATCCAACGTTGCCGCTGCTGGAAACCGCCCATCGGCGCCGTGGGATGCTGAATGTCGAGGTCTTCGACGCAGAACACCAGTTCGCCGTCGCTCGCCAAGGCGCCGTAGACGGCGTCGTCCCAGACACGTTGTTCGAGCCAGTTCACCAGTGTATTCGCCTCGGGCGACGCCGCGCCCCCCACCGGCCCAGTTCCCGCCACCGATCCGGCGGACCCATCCGAATAGAGCAAGTCGTCGACCGCTTTGTCGACCGGGGCGTACCAGATGCGCTTACCGGTGCGAAAATCGACCGCTTCCAAGCCGGCGACCGAACGCATGAAGACATAGTCTCTCACGGCGAGCGGGTGCAGCCCCGGCAGCACGCGGCCCCCGTCCTCCAGGAAGCTCTCGCGAAGTTGGCTCAACAGCTTCTCGACGTGCGGATCGTTGGCATTGGGAACCTCCCAGCGTCGATTCAACAACGGGCTGCTCCCCAAACTGGTCGCGTTGCGCGCAGGGCCGCCCCGGTACATGGCCCATTGCTCGGCGCCGGCGGCGGGCGTGGGACCAACGGGCGCGCCCAAAGCGTGCTCCAGCCAGCTCAGCGCCTGGGCCGAGCTGACCGGCGGTTTTTGCGGACGCCCCGCCACGATGAGCTCGGCGTCGGGGTACGAATCGTTCAGGGTTCCCAGCGTTTCGACCGCGGGCTCGGTCAGGCCGGCGCGCGCCCAACAAACGGCGAGTTTCAAAAGCAGGTTCGGCCCGAACTCGGCGGCCGCGGCGGGCGTGTCGCGCAGCCGCCGCAGGCACAATGCCGCCGCCAGCGGATGCCCCTGCTCCATTTCGGCGGTTCCCAAGAGGTAGGTCGCTTCGTACCCGGCCCGGGTGTGGAAAAACTGCCGCGACACGGCGGCCAGGCCGGTCGTGCCACCGCGTTCGACGGCTTCTTCCAACATCCGACGGGCGCGCGTGCCGTACTCGAGCTCATAGGCTTCACGCCCGTCGGGGGGCAGTTCGCCGATGAGTTGCTGGGCCTCGCTCTTGAGGCTGCGAACCACCGGGTCGTCCCCTTTGGCCTGAAAGAAAAAATCTTCCGGTGTCTCCTGATAGTCGAGAATCCGGCCGAGCAAGCGAACCGCTTCGCTGAACCGCTTTTCCGGCACGCATTTCCGTGCCTCCTGGTACAACTGCCGCAACGGCCGCGGGGCGAGATTGAAAGGGCTGTTGGTGGCATCGTCATCGATGCCCGGCTGAGGCTGGGCTACCGCGTTCGACCCTGGCGGCAAAAGCGACGGAAGAAACAATGAAATGAAGAAGACGAATGGCCCCACGCGTCGCCCGGTCAGGCTCCGTCGGCTCCGTCCCAGCTCCGCCGGGCTCCCTCCAAGTTCCATGCTGGCCACTCCCGTTACTGAAAAAATTCCGCCCAGGCTCGTTCGTCGCACGCTCCCCAACGAAAATTCACGCTCCACCGGGCCGCCCGCCTGCCACCGGGCCGCCCTCCCGCCGCCGGGCCGCCCTCCCGCCGCCGGGCCGCCCATCGCGGGAATGCCATAAACCACTATTAGTTAATATCTTACACGACGCGGCCACACCTGGCAAGGAACCGTCCTTCGGCGCCCTCGGCGACCAATCCCAGCGCATTCTCCCTCGGCGATCAAAACGGAAGTGGCGAAAAAACGGCCGGCACAGCCCGGAATTCCCTGCTTTTCAGCGTAATTTGGGGTTTTCTGGGTTGCTTTTTCAGTTTTGTCGATTTTAATCATCGCGTCCCCTTTGAGCGGACGCACGTTACCGTTTCACTATTTCTCTAGACCCACAGGGAGGATACCCGAATCATGGCGAAAGCCCCAGCGATTGCAGCGAAAAAAACGAAAGCCCCCAGCAAGAGTGAAGTCCTGGCCAACATTGCCAGCGCCACGAACTTGTCGAAGAAGGACGTGGCTGCCGTCCTCGATGCCTTAGGCGGTGAGATCAAGAAAGCGCTCGGCAAGAAGGGCCCCGGTCAGTTCCAGATTCATGGCCTGATCAAGATCAGCAAGAAGCATGTCGACGCCAAGCCGGCACGCAAGAACGCACCCGATCCGTTCAACCCAGGTCAGTTCCGCGACTATGCCGCCAAGCCGGCCACCACCAAGATCAAGGTCAACGCCTTGAAGAACCTCAGGGCGATGGTTTGACCTCACTCATCGGGACGGAGTCTCCCGGCAACCCCTGGGTTTTCCGTCAACAACGGGGTGTACTGGCGACTAGCCCGACACGCTTGATCACCGAGCGTGCCGGGCTGCTTTTTCTATTGCGACCTTGCCCCACGCTGTTTTGGATCTTCGTTTTTAGGGGGATTCGAAGTCGCGTTGATTCGCGCCGAAGCCGGCAGTGAGGCGCCGTCGCGTCGCAGGTGACCTTCACGGCGACCGTCCGGGGTGCGAAGACTAATCGCCCTCCGAGCATCGGCTCCGCGCGAGAAAAAACGATTCCGAAACCCCTCCCAAAGAGATCCAAAAGAGCGTGGGGTAAGGCGAAGGGTGGCGCGGCAATTGGATGCCGCTTTCGCGGCTCGCTCAGACGTCATGGGGTATTCGGAAGTCGTTTTTTTTTCGCTTGGCCGCCGTTTTGTTTTTTTCACGTTCGTTGCTGCGCAACGAGCGTGCTTTTTTCGGGAAAATGATCCCTTCCGATTCGTGGGCCGCTCCGCGGACCCCGCGAGCTTGCGCGGCGGGTTGGTGTTGGACTATGGTACGGGCTAGAATTATTTCACGGCCATCGCGACCCCGACCGGCGAACCCATGCCATGACGCTCCTCTACAACGACCCAGTATTTCTGACGCACGAGACCGGCCGCCATCCCGAACGCGCCGAGCGGCTGCGGCGCGTGACGGCCCGGCTTGCGGAAACCGGCCTCGAGGAGCGCTGCCGACGGCCGCGGTGGGAACCCATCCACATCGACCGGCTCGCCCGCATTCACGAGCCGCGCTACGCGGCCGACGTGGCGGCCTTCGCCGAACGGGGCGGAGGACACATCGAAGCCGATACGGTCGTCAGCCCCGCCTCGTACGACGTGGCCCTTCGCGCGGCCGGCGCGGTTTGCGATGCGACGGTTCGCGTCGTCGCCGGCGAAGACCAACACGCGCTTTGCCTGGTTCGCCCGCCCGGCCACCATGCCCTGCGCGCCGGCGCCATGGGCTTTTGCCTGTTCAACAACGTCGCTCTCGGCGCCCGCGCCGCGATCGCCGAACTCGGGCTCGACCGCGCGCTGGTGGTCGATTGGGACGTTCACCACGGCAACGGCACGCAAGACGCGTTCTGGACCGATGAACAAGTCGGCTTCCTATCGATCCATCGCTGGCCGTTCTATCCGGGCACCGGACGGGCCGACGAAACCGGTGGCGGCGCGGCCCTGGGCACGACGCTGAACCTGCCGGTTGAAATGGGCACCTCGCGGAAAGTCTACCTGCAGCGGTTCCGCGCCGCCCTTGAGAGTTTCGCCGCGCGCATCAAGCCGCAACTCATATTCATCAGCGCCGGCTTCGACAGCCACCGCGAAGACCCGATTGGCTCGCTCGGTTTGGAAACCGAGGACTTCGCGACCCTGACTCAAATCGTGCTCGACGTCGCCGACGCCTTCGCCGGCGGCAAGGTCGTCAGCGTGCTCGAAGGAGGCTACCACGCCGGCGCCTTGGCCGACGCGGTGGAACTCCACTTGCGCGAAATGCTGGGGAGGCGGGTGTAACCGTTCACGACCTCGACCCCACCCCGCTCGCCGGGGTCGGTGAAGCCGATGGCGTGCCACCTGCCGCGCACGCTTCGACCCCACCCCGCTCGTCGGGGTTGGTGAAGCAGATTCGTTGCTCGCCGGGGTGCGACGCTATAGCTCGCCATCCCCAAAGGCATCCGTTCGCATAAGTCAGGAGGAGCAGGAGGCTCCATCTGGACTCCCTGGACCAACTGAGGTAAACTGCGAGTGGAAAAATCAGTGTGCCGGGGCCGCGTGGATTCGGAGTTTGAAGCGATGTCGATCATTCCTCTCCTCTCGCCGTCTTCGGGCAGCATGCCGGAGGTCGAGTACCCCAGTTCGGATGGCCGCCCCGTGGCAGAAACCCCCCTTCATCGTGATGTTCTGCTCCTAACGGTTCAGCTTTTGCAAATCTGGTTTGCCGACGAGCCCATGACCTACGTGTCGGGCAACATGATGCTCTATTATGCGCCCGGCTTGCCGCTCAAATGCGTTTCTCCGGACGTATTCGTCGTACACGGCGTTCCGCGGGACAAGCCGCGCGACATTTACCAGGTGTGGGACGAAGACGGGCATGCGCCGGACATGGTGATTGAGGTCACCAGCCGCAAGACCCGTCACCATGACCAGCGGAAGAAGTTTGAACTCTATCGCGACACACTGCTCGTCGGCGAATACTTCCTGTTTGATCCGCGCTCCGAGTACCTGCAACCTCCATTGCAGGGTTACCGTCTGGTCGCCGGCGAATATGTGCCGATGGAGCCGTCGTCCGGCCGCTGGCCCAGTGAAACCCTCGGCCTGCACCTGGAGCGGGACGGCGGAGAACTAAGGTTTTACAACCCGCGCACGGGCCAGCGGCTGCCCACGGCACTCGAAACACGCGAGGCGCTCGGGCAAACACGCGAGGCGCTCGGGCAAGCACATGAGGTGCTGGAAAAAAACCAAGCGTCGCTTACTTTGGCCGAGGCCGAGAATGAGCGTCTGCGACGTGAATTGGACGACCTGCGCCGGCGCATGGGGCGTGACGCTTCCGACGGCGGCCCGTAACCGCGCGCCGCATCCATCATTGCCACCCCATCTTGACGTTCCACCTTGATTTTGGAGATTCGCATGCCGAAGACGACGATGCTCTTGGCCCTGGTCCTTTCCGCCACCCCCGCGCGCGCCGCGGACGATTACCGGCACGGACCCGATTCACAGCGGCAGGAGGGGGTGCCGCAAGGAAAGGTGACGGAGCACCATGGGTCGAGCCAGATTTTCCCTGGCACGAAGCGTGACTATTGGGTCTACGTGCCGGCGCAATACAAGGCCGAACAGCCGGCGTGCGTGATGGTTTTCCAGGACGGCGCGGCCTACGTCAAGCCAGAGGGCGACTTCCGCGTTCCGATCGTGTTCGACAACCTGATCCACAAGGGTGACATGCCCGTGACGATAGGCATCTTCATCAACCCCGGCAAGGTGCCGCCGACCAAGGCCGACGACAAGCCGCGCGACAACCGCAGCTTCGAGTACGACACGCTCAGCGACCAGTACGCGCGGTTCCTCATGGACGAAATCCTGCCCGAAGTGGGAAAATCGCACAAGCTGACCGACGATCCCAATGGCCGGGCCATTTGCGGCATCAGTTCAGGCGGCATCTGCGCCTGGACCGTCGCCTGGCAGCGGCCGGACGCCTTCCGCAAGGTGCTCAGCCACGTCGGCAGTTTTACCAACATCCGCGGCGGATACGCCTACCCCTCGCTGATCCGCAAGACCGAGCCCAAACCGATCCGCGTCTTCCTGCAAGATGGCTCGGGCGACCTCGACAACCAACACGGCAATTGGCCATTGGCCAATCAGGAAATGGCCGCGGCCTTGAAATTCGCCGGCTACGACTACCAGTTCGAGTACGGTGACGGTGCGCACAACGGCAAGCACGGAGGCGCCATCCTGCCCGACTCGCTGCGCTGGCTTTGGCGAGATTACCAAGGGGCTTCGTCGGCGCCGAAATAAATCAACCGCCCGGCCGCCTCGGTGGGGAACGCCCTCCGTGGCGTTCCGTGTCCTGCCAGACGACGTCGCACCAGCCTCCATGCCCGACCTCGATCCTCAGCGACAACGCGATTTCGCCGTCGAAGTGGTGCAATCGCTGCGGGACGCCGGCTTCGAGGCCTATTGGGCGGGCGGCTGCGTCCGCGATACCCTGATCGGCCGGCGGCCGAAGGACTATGACGTGGCGACCAACGCCACGCCGCCGGCGATCCGCACGGTCTTCCGGCACCGTAAGACGCTGGAAATTGGCGAGGCGTTTGGTGTCGTGGCGGTCGTCGGCCCCAAGTCGGCGGGCACCGTCGAGGTCACGACCTTTCGCCACGACGCCCCCTACAGCGACGGCCGCCACCCCGACGCCGTCACGTTCAGCAACGCCCAGGACGACGCCCAGCGGCGCGACTTCACGATCAACGGTCTGTTCTATGACCCATTCGGATCGGATGAGGACCGCCGCGTGATCGATTACGTGGGCGGCGTCGAGGATCTTGCTCGGCGCATGGTCCGCGCCATCGGCGATCCGCGTGCCCGCTTCGCTGAAGACAAACTGCGCCTCTTGCGCGCCGTGCGGTTCGCCGCGACCTTCGCATTCGACCTTGACGGCGCGACCGAGGCCGCCATGCGCGAACTTGCCGGCCAGGTCACTACGGTCAGCCCGGAGCGGATAGCCCAGGAAATGCGAACATTGCTGGTCCACCCGGGCCGTGCGCGGGGAGTGGAACTGTTACGCCAGACCGGCCTCTTGGCGGCGGTGTTGCCCGAGGCGGCGGTGCTGGCCGAGGCCGGCTGGCGGCGGACGCTGGCTGTGCTGGGAAACTTGCGCGAAGCAAGTTTTCCACTGGCGTTGGCGGTGATCTTGAGTGCCCTGGCCGACGCCGCTGGTTTGGCCCACGGCGCGGCGGCGAAGAACGCGCGCGGCGGCGTGGCCGAGCAGGTTGGGCGCCGGTGGAAACTGTCGAACGACGAGCGCGAGCGGGCACGCTGGCTGGTCGAGCACCGCACGGCCCTGGCCGAAGCGCGCATTTTGCCTTGGTCGCAATTGCAGCCGTTGGTGATCCGCGACGGATTCGAGGAGCTCGTCGCACTGCACGAGGCCGACGCGGCGGCGGCCGGCCGGAATCTGGATGACGTCGTTCATTGCCGAGCGTTGATGCGCCGGCCCCATGACCAGCTCGATCCCTTGCCGCTCGTGACCGGCGATGACCTGATCCGGCATGGCGTGCCCCAGGGCAAGATCTACAAGGAGATTCTCGATCGTGTCCGCGCCGCGCAATTGGACGATGAGATCGCGACCCGACTGGAGGCATTGGCGTTGGTCGACCGGCTGCGTGCCGAGGGCGCGTGAAGTGCTCCTTTGATACCGCACGCGGCCTGCTCCGACACGAACCCGCACCCCACGCTTTTTTGGATCTCCGTTTTTAGGGGGATCCAAACGGGCATGGGGTAAAGCGAAGGGTGCGCAACCCCCTGAGGCCTGAAAGCAGGCTGTCAATCGGCCCGCATTGCACTACAATATCGGGCGGTCCTTTCCATTCGGCCCTTGGCGACGGCGGCGCGACTGCAATGAATAACATCCTGACGTTGGTTCTGGGGGGAGGCCGTGGCGTTCGATTGCACCCCTTGACGAAGTTCCGCTCGAAGCCGGCGGTGCCGCTGGCCGGCAAGTACCGTTTGATCGACATCCCGCTCTCGAATTGCATCAACAGCGGCCTCAACCGGCTCTACGTGCTGACGCAGTTCAACTCGGTCAGCTTGCACCGCCACATACGCCGCACGTACCGCTTCGACTCGTTCAACGGCGGCTTCGTGGAGATCCTGGCCGCCCAGCAGACTCCCGAAAACGCCGATTGGTATCAGGGGACGGCCGACGCGGTGCGGCAGAACCTGCGATACCTGCAACAGCCGGGCATCGAGTACGTGCTGATCCTGTCGGGCGATCAGTTGTACCGCATGAACTACATGGACATGCTCGCCACCCACCAGCGCACGAAGGCCGACGTGACCATCGCCGCGTTGCCGATGCCGCGCGAGGCGGCCTCGGGACTGGGGATCATGCGGCTGGACGACTCGGGGCGCGTGCAGGGGTTCTTGGAAAAACCGAAGACGGAGCAGGAGCTGGCCCTGGTGCGAACCGACCCGGCCTGGATCGACGCGCGGGGCGTCGCCAGCCGCGGCCGCGATTGCCTGGCTAACATGGGCATCTACATCTTCAACCGCGACACGTTGGTGGATCTGTTGACCAAGACCGACTACCGCGATTTCGGCAAGGAAATTTTCCCCACCTCGATCCGCACGCACCGGGTGCAGGTGCATCTGTTCGACAGCTACTGGGAAGACATCGGCACGATCAAGTCGTTCTACCAGGCCAATCTCGATCTGACGAAGGCGGTGCCGAGTTTTGAACTCAACTCGGCCGAAGCGCCGATTTACTCGCACGCGCGCTTTCTTCCCCCCTCGCGGCTCGAGGGGGCGACCGTCCGCAACAGCCTGCTGGCCGACGGCTGCATCGTCGAACAAGGCGCGAGTATCGAGAACAGCGTGATCGGGCTGCGCTGCCGGCTCGGCCGGAACGTGACGATACGCAACTCGATCGTGATGGGTCACGACTGGTTCCAATCGCCCCAGGCGGCCGCCGCCGACCTGGCCGCCGGCCGCCCGCCGCTTTCGATCGGCGAAGGGAGCCTGATCGAGGGCGCCATCGTCGACAAGAATTGTCGCATTGGCCGGAACGTGCGCGTGGTCAACTCCGGCGGAATCCACGACAGCGACGACGTCGAGAACGACCAGGCCGTGATTTCCGAGGGCGTCGTCGTCGTCCCCAAAGACGCGGTCTTGCCGGACGGCTGGAAGTTGTAGCACCCGCCTGAAGAGAAATAGGTTGCCCATGGCGATGGACACTCCGGCGCGGATCGCCGTGCTGGGCGCGGGACCCCTTGGGCTGGAAACGGCGCTCTACGCTCGTTTTCTGGGCTACGACGTCGATCTCTACGAACGTGGCCGGGTCTGCGCGAACCTGAGGCAATGGGGGCACGCGCGGCTGTTCAGCCCCTGGTGGATGAACGTCTCGCCGCTCGGCCTGGCGGCGCTTTCCGCCCAGGAACCCGGCTGGCGTCCGCCGGACGACGACGCGTTCTTGACCGGATGGGAGCTGGTCGAACAGTATTTCCAGCCGCTGGCGCACTGCGACTTGTTGATCGACCACCTCCAGGAGCAGACCGAGGTCGTGGCCGTGGGACACCAGCGGCTCTTGAAAAGCGACATGGTGGACGCCGATACAAGGGCCGACGACCCGTTTCGGATTCTGCTCCGCGAGGGTTCGGGCGCGGAACGGACGGCGACGGCGGACGTCATCATTGACGCCACGGGCACCTACGGTCATCCCAACTGGGCGGGGCGGGGAGGAATGCCTTGCGTGGGCGAGATCGGCGCGCGGGAGCGGATCGAATACGGATTGGCCGACGTGCTGGGACGCGACCGCGGGCATTATGCCGGCCGTCGGGTGCTGCTGATCGGGGCGGGCTATTCCGCCGCCACCAGCGTCGTGGCGCTGGCGGAACTGGCCGCGACCTCGCCCGGCACGCAGGTCACCTGGATCACGCGCGGCGAATCCGGCGGCGAATCGTCCGGGCCGATCGCGCGGGTACACGGCGACCCGCTCGACCAGCGCGATCGCCTGGCGCGGGCCGCCAATGCGTTGGCCGGCGCCGCGGAAGGTCCGCTGACGCACTGGCCCGGCACGCTCGTCGATGCGATCGAGTGGCAGCCGGCGGCGGAACGCTTCGCTGTCAGGCTGGCCGGCGGTCACCCTGGCTCGATCGAAGTCGAACGAATCATCGCCAACGTCGGCTACCGCCCCGACAGCCGTCTTCATGCCGAGTTGCAAATCCACGAATGCTATGCGTCGCAAGCTCCGATGAAGCTGGCGGCGGCCCTTTTGGGGCAGGCTTCGGCCGACTGTCTCGATCAGCGGTCGCAAGGCCCGGAAACTTTGTTGAACCCCGAACCCGATTTCTACATCATCGGCTCGAAGAGCCACGGCCGCGGGTCGAAATTTCTGCTTTCGGTCGGGCGGGAACAGATTCGCGAGCTATTCACGATCATCGGCGACCGCGCGGACTTGAACCTCTACGCCAGCGTCGGGAAGCGCTTGCCATGAACCCGTCGGCGGCCCCCCAGGTCCGGTTGTCGCACCTCGACCAGCTTTGGTTTCAGGTGTCGGGCACGCTCTGCAACCTGACGTGCCACCACTGTTTCATCAGTTGCAGCCCCGGCAACGACACGTTCGGCTACCTTCCGTTCGACACGATCCGGCGCTGCCTTGCCGAATCGGTCGCTCTGGGCGTGAAGGAATACTACTTTACCGGGGGCGAGCCGTTCTTGCACCGCGAGATGACGCCGATCCTGGTCGAGACCTTGCGTTTTGGCCCGGCCACCGTGCTCACCAACGGTACGGTGTTCAAGGACGAGTGGCTCGAAACGCTTTTTCGCGCCGAGGCCGAGAGCCTCTACAGCCTGGAGTTTCGCCTGTCGATCGACGGTTTTTCGCCCGAAACGAACGACCCGATTCGCGGCGCGGGAACGTTCGAGCGGGCGATGCGCGGCGTCGCGCGACTCGTGCGGCATGGTTTTCTGCCCATCGTCACGGCCGCTCGCACCTGGCCGGAGGAGCGAGAAGGGGAGGTGCTAGGGAAGTTCAGCGAGGCGCTGCGGGCGATCGGCTACGGACGTCCGCGACTGAAGGTTCTGCCGGCGTTGCGGATCGGCGCCGAGGAACGGCGCCTGCGCGGCTACGATGAATCCGAGCGAGTGAGCGTGGAGATGATGGAAGGCTATGACGCGTCGCAATTGATCTGCGAGCACAGCCGGATCGTCACCAACCGCGGCGTGTACGTCTGCCCGATCTTGATCGAATCGCCCGACGCCCGGCTGGGCGACAAGCTGACCGACGCGCTCGTACCCTATCACATCAAGCACGGAGCGTGCTTCACCTGCTACCAGCACGGCGCGATTTGCGCCAACCCGTCGAGCGGTGGAGCAGCGTGAGGTCGTCGAAGTAGCTTTGAGCATCGGCCTTCGACCAGAGACCGATCAGGCCGGCCTCGGGGAACGTGGTGTCGTCGACTTCCAGGTATTTCTTGCCATCGAGGAAGCATTCGATGTGCTCGCCTTTCATGGTCACGCGTAGCGAGTGCCAGCCCGGCGTCGCTTTGATGTCCGCGTTCTTGAGCATGGTCCGTTTGCCGTTCCGCACTTTGCAGAGCCGGTAGTTGTCTTCCAACGGATTATACCGGGCAAGATAGTAGTTGTTCTTGTCGCGTACTCGCCATACCAGTCCACCCCCCTGATCAATGTCACCGGCGCGGGCTTGCATCTTGACCGCCAGATCAAGATCCTTGGCGCGCGTGTCGCTCGCGAACGCCACGTTAAAAGTCGAGTTGGCGTTCTTGGCCGTTTGCGAAAGCACCTTGCCACCGTCAAGTTCGGCGACCTCCCACCGGCCGACCTCGGTCTTGAAGCCGACCGCGGCTTCCCCCAACGTGTCATCTTCGAAGCTCCAGACGGTCTTCGCCGTGTCATCGGCGGTCAGCGCGCCGGCCAATCCGCAGAACAGGGCGAGGACACCGAAAACTACCGCCGTCGCTTTCATGGTAAGGTCTCCTTGAGGAATGCCGCCACGTTCTCATGGCAACTTGATGTTATACTGGATTCAGAACGGTTCGCGGCCGTGGAACTGGGCAACAGGAGACGTTTTCATGAAAACGAAGGGAGCCAAGAAGGTGGGACGAGTTTCCGTCGAGTTCGAAGTGGCCAACTATGGTGACGTCTTCAACGCCCAGCAGGGGTTGTTGGCGCCCGAGAAGGTCCGTCGGCAGACCATCAGCGGGGTCGTCGATCCCGGGGCGACTCGGCTCGTTTTGCCGGAAAAAGTCGTCAAGCAACTGGGCTTGCCCTCGATGGGCACGATCAAGGTAACCTATGCCAACCTGGAAACGGCGACTCGCGAGACGGCCACCGGCGTTCATCTTCAGCTTCAGGGCCGTGAAGGGGTTTTCACCGCCATCGTCGAGCCCAAGCGCCGCACCGCTTTGATCGGCGCGATTGTCTTGGAAGACCTCGATTTCCTCGTCAATTGCACGCGGCGGCGGCTCGTGCCTCGGGATCCGCGCTTCGTCGTCAACGAGATTGAATGAAGACAGGAGACGTTATCATGAAAACCAAGGGAGCCAAAAGCGTGGGACGAGTTTCCGTCGAGTTCGAAGTGGCCAATCATGTGGACGTCGTGGACGCGCAGCGAGGGTTATTGGCGCCCGAAAAGGTGCGGCGGCTGACCATCAGCGGGGTGGTCGATCCCGGGGCCACCCGGCTCGTTTTGCCGGAAAAAGTCGTCAAGCAACTGGGCTTGCCTTCAAAGGGCAAGGTGAAGGTGACCTATGCCAACAAGGACACGGCGACTCGCGAGGTCGTGAGCGAGGTCGACGTGCAACTCTTGGGGCGCAGCGGCGTTTTCACGGCGATCGTCAAGCCCAAGCGCCGCACCGCGCTCGTCGGGGCCATTGTCTTGGAAGAGCTCGATTTCCTCGTCGATTGCACGATGCAGCGGCTCGTGCCTCGGGATCCGCGCTTCGTCGTCAATGAGATCGAATGAGCCGGAGCGTGACGCATGAACCCGATCGTCTTCGCCCTGCGCCGGCCCTTCACCGTGATGGTCACCCTCGTGGCCGTGGCGCTGGCCTGCGGCCTGGCGGTGCGGCGGATGGACGTCGACGTTTTTCCCAGCCTCAACCTGCCGGTGATCTACGTCGCCCAGCCCTACGGCGGCATGGACCCGGCCCAGATGGAAGGCCTGCTGACCAACTACTACGAGTACCACTTCCTCTACATCACCGGTATCCACCACGTCGAAAGCCAGAACATTCAGGGTCTGGCCCTGATGCGGCTCTACTTCCATCCCGGCACCAACATGGCGCAGGCCATGGCCGAGACGATCAACTACGTGAACCGCTCGCAGGCCTTCATGCCAGCGGGCACCGTCTCGCCTTTCGTGATGCGTTTCGACACGGGCAGCGTGCCGGTCGGCTATTTGGTGCTCCACAGCGAGACCCGCTCGCTGGCTGAAATCCAGGATCTGGCTCTGTTCCGCGTGCGGCCGATGTTCGCCACACTGCCTGGCGTTTCCGCTCCGCCGCCTTTCGGCGGCAACCAGCGGACGATCCTGATCGACGCCGACCCCGATCGGCTGCGGGCCTACCAACTTTCGCCGGACGACGTGGTCGCCGCGCTGGTCACGGGCAACACGATCAGCCCGTCGGGCAATGTGCATATCGGCGACCAATACCCCATCGTGCCGATGAACGCGATCGTCAAGAAGATCGAAGACATGGGCGAGATTCCGCTGCGAACCGGATCGCCCACGATTTACCTCCGCGACGTGGCCACGATCAGCGACGGCATGGACATCCCCGCCGGCTACGCTCTGGTCAACGGGAAGCGGGCGATCTACCTCTTGGCCACCAAACGGGCCGACGCCTCGACCTTGAGCGTGGTCAAAGCGGTGAGGAACGCCCTTCCCGACATGCGGGCGGCGCTTCCCGACGACATCCAGGTCGACTTCGAATTCGATCAATCGCCCTACGTGACCCGCGCCATCCGCGGTTTGGCGACGGAAGGGGCGTTGGGAGCGGCGCTGACCGGGCTGATGGTGCTCTTGTTCCTGCGCGATGGGCGGAGCGTGCTGGTCGTGGTGCTCAATATCCCGCTGGCACTGATGGTCGCGGTCGTCGCCTTGTGGCTGACGGGCAATACGATCAACCTGATGACGCTGGGCGGGTTGGCGCTGGCGATCGGCATCCTGGTCGACGAGGCGACCGTCGAGATCGAGAACATCCACACGCAGTTCGAGCACACGCCCAACATCGCCCGCGCCGTCCGTGCCGGCAACGCCCAGACCGCCGTGCCGCGGCTGTTGGCCATGCTCTGCGTGCTGGCGGTGTTCATCCCCTCGTTCTTCATGGAGGGGGCGGTGCGTGAGATGTTCGTCCCACTCTCGCTGGCCGTGGGCTTTTCGATGATCGCGTCGTACCTTCTATCCAGCACGTTCGTGCCGGTGGCGTCAACCTGGCTGTTGCGTCACCGACGCGACGAACCAGGGGAGCGGCATGAGTCGGCCGCGGCGCCTTGGGCTTCCTTCGCCCGGTTCCGCGGCGCCTATGAGGGGCTACTCCAACGGGTCGTCGGCCTGCGTTGGCCGATGGTGCTGGGCTACCTGGCGGCGGCCGCGGCCGTCATCGTACTCGTCGGCGGCCGGCTGGGAATCGAGATCTTTCCGTTGGTCGACGCGGGTGAATTCCGGCTTCGGATTCGCGCTCCCGACGGCACGCACATCGAGCGTACCGAAAAGTACACGTTGGAGGTGCTCAAGGCCATCGAGAAAGAAGTCGGCGCCGACAAGATCGAGCTGACGCTGGCCTACGTCGGCAGCATCCCTTCGACCTACCCGATCAACGCGGTTTACCAATGGTCGCGTGGACCGGAGGAGGCGTTCTTGCGGGTCGCGCTCAAGCCCAAGAGCGGCATCCGGATCGAGGATCTGAAGGAAACGCTCCGCCAGGAGTTGAAGCGGCGGCTGCCGCAATTGCGGCTCTCGTTCGAACCGTCCGACATCGTCAACGAGGTGATGAGCTTCGGCTCGCCCACGCCGATCGAGGTGGCGATCAGCGGCCAGAACCTGGCGGAAAGCCGAGCGTTCAACGAGCGCATGCGCAAGGAACTCGAAAAGATCCCGGCCCTGCGCGACTTGCAGGTCGCGCAGTCGCTCGATTACCCGACCGTCGAAGTCCAACTCGACCGCCCCAAGGCGGGTCTTGCCGGCGTGCTGCCCTCCGAAGTCGCCCGCTCTTTATTGGCCGCCACGACTTCGTCGCGGTTCGTGACTCCCAACTTCTGGCCCGACCCCAAGACGGGCATCGGCTACATCGTGCAGGTGCAGATTCCTGAAGCGCGCACCACGTCGCTGGCCGACTTGGAGACCGTGCCGATCCAACGCAACGGCGACAAGCAATTACTGTTGCGCGACGTGGCCGAGGTCCGCGAGGGAACCATGCCCGGCGAATTCGACCGCTACAACATGAAACGCCAACTCAGCCTGACGGCCAATTTCCACGGCGAGGATTTGGGGCGCGTCGCGCGGCAAGTGGCCCAGGCCATTGCCCGGGCCGGCGATCCGCCCAAGGGGTCGAAGGTCGAAACGCGAGGGCAGATCCCGCCGATGCGGGAGATGCTCACCGGCCTCTCGATCGGCTTTGCTCTCGCGGTTGTCGTGATCTTCCTTTTGTTGTCGGCCAACTTTCAGTCGCCTCGGCTGGCTTTGGTGACCGTGTCCACGGCGCCGGCGGTGGTGGCGGGCGTCGCGCTGGCGCTCTGGTTGACGCGCACCACGCTGAACATTCAGTCGTTCATCGGAGCGATCATGGCCATCGGCGTGGCCATGGCCAACGGCATCCTGCTGGTCACATTCGCCGAGCAGCACCGGCGCGAAGAAAACGATTCCGTGGCCGCGGCGATCGGGGGAGCGGCGGGCCGTTTGCGGCCGATCCTGATGACCAGCCTGGCCATGACGGCCGGCATGGTGCCGATGGCGCTGGGGCTGGGCGAGGGGGGCCAGCAAGTGGCGCCCTTGGGCCGGGCCGTGATCGGTGGGCTGGCCGCCGCGACCTTCGCCACGCTGTTCGTGTTGCCGGCCGTGTTTGCCATCGTTCAGCGGCGGGCCAGCACCGACTCGGCCTCACTCGACCCGGATGACCCTCATAGCGTCCATTTCGCACCGGTCGACGACGACAAAGCCAAGGAGGGAGAACGACCACAATGACAAGTAAAGGAGAACCGCGGATAGCACGTCCCCGAATGATCTGCCTTTCCGCATGTCGCCCCGCCGGCCGCCTTCGGCGGCCGGCGGGGCGATACGGACGGTGGGAATGCGGCCACGTTCGATCTAGAAACCAACGTGAAACTCCAGGGGGCAAGCCCCTGGCCTCTTACGAAGATTCCCAGGGCTGCGCCCTGAGCTTTCAAATGACGCGCCTTCCCTTGTTCCCACGCGTCAGCGGAGCCGTTCGGGGCACCCGCGCAGTGGGTCGGCGGAGTGTGGGAACGAGTTGCTACGTTACACTTCTCCTTCTCGTACTCGCCGGTTGCCACGGGCAATCCCCCAACGGTAAAGGCTCCAATAAGAAAGACGATGCGTCCCGTGAAACACCGGCGATCCGCGTGACGACCGTCAGGCCCGTGCGCAAGAACATCGTCCGCGGCACACGGCAGCCGGGCCAGGTCGATGCGTTTCGCCGCGCGCCGCTCTTCGCCAAGGTGCCGGGCTACGTGGAGCGGTTCACCCGCGACATCGGCGACGACGTCCGCGGGCCGCGCTACAGCGACGATGGAAAACTGATCGAGCGCGGCCAACTCCTGGCGGAATTATCGATTCCCGAGCTCGACGAGCAGATTCGGGAGAAGGAGGCGGTCGTCGGACTGAAGCGAGCGGAGATTAACCAGGCCCTGGCCAATATCAAAGTGGCCCAGGCTGAGGTGAAGACGGCCAAGGCCAAGCTCGAACAGGCCCTGGCCGAGGTCGACCGGACCACGCACGACCAGGAGAAGTGGGAATCGGAATACGAGCGCGTCGTCAAGCTGGCGCAAAACCGTTCGGTGAACGCCAAGGTGGAAGATGAAACCCGCTATCAGCATCAAGCGGCCCAGGCGGCTTCTCGTGACGCGGCGGCAAAGGTCCAGGGGGCCAACGCCGCCGTCGCCGAACGCGAGGCCCATGTCGAGAAGGCGGTCGCTGACGAGGTGGCCGCGCGGCAGCGGCAACGGGTCGCCGAGGCCGACCTTGCCCAGACGCGCGCCCTGGCGGAGTACCGGCACATCGAAGCGCCTTTCGACGGTACGATCAGCGAGCGGAACCTCGACGAAGGCCATTTCGCGCAGCCGGCCGATGAGGCGCGAACCAAGCCGTTGTTCGTGGTCGTCCAGACCGACGTCGTGCGCGTGTTCGTCGACGTGCCCGAAATGGAGGCCACGTTCGTCGACCGCGGCGATCGCGCCACGATCCGCGTTCAGTCGCTTTCCGGCCGCGAGTTCACCGGCGAGGTCACGCGCACGGCCTGGGCGCTTGATTCCACGAGTGCCAGCCGCACCTTGCGAACGGAAATCGACGTGCCCAACCCCGACGGCGTGCTACGGGCCGGGATGTACGTCTACGCCACGATCGTCCTGGACCAGCGCGACGACGCGTTGGCGTTGCCCGCGACTGCGATCCGCTCGCGCGAGGGCAAAGCCTCGTGTTTCCGCGTCGAGGACGGCAAATTGATTGAGACACCCTTGGTCGTGGGCCTATCGGACGGCACCGACATCGAAATCATCTCGGGGCTCAGCGGCGACGAGGAGGTCGTTCAAAAGGTCACGCCGGCGCTGGCCGACGGTCAGCCCGTCGAGAGCGTCCCGGCCGAGAAGGAGAAGTAGAAAAAGCCGGACTAGCCCCGACAACCGGCGGTTTCAAACGGCGTCATGGCAGGCTCCGGTTGCTCGATGGAGTGGCAATGTCCGTAGGGCACGACGGCCGGCGACTGAACGACGGTCACGGTCATCGGCGGATGCACGACGGACGGCTCTTGTCGCGGCGGTTGAAGTGTCGCAATCCCGCCTACCAATGGCTGTTTTTTTGTCGGTTGTTTCGTCTCTGGCGTTGGCTTCGGTGTCGGCTCGCGAAACAGACCTTTGAAGGTCGAGGCCATCACCCATTGGCCTTCCTTCCCCCGACGAACGCTGTCGGTGGGCATCAGGTGCTTGTCCTCTGCGAGTTTTCGCAAGTCGGAAGACGGCATTGCACCAAGCTCGTTGCCCATCACGAGGGCGTAGTATTCGTCGTTGGACATGTGGCTCGCCTTTCGCGCAACCCGGCGATAACCGCCGTAAGTGGGTAGGTCAACCCCTCGACGGCCGACACCACGCCGGCCCGCACAGTCGCCGGCGGCTCGGGCCAGGTTCTACTTTCGGCGTTGTGCCGCTTCGCCAGCTTTCAGCGCGCGGTCGATCTTGTCCACCGTGGCAACATTGGGTGAATGCCTGCCGTGTTCCAAGCGGTTGAGGGTTTCCACGCGAACGCCTGCGCGGCGCGCCAGTTCGGCTTGCGACCAGCCCAACGCGCGGCGCGCGCGGATGAGTTTGCGGGCCAGCAGGACTCGGGCCGTTTCCACGGCTGGGTAATTACCGCGTTCGTTGGCTGGCGGCAACTCGGGCTCGGGCAGCTCGCCGGCCAGCCGCAGGTACTCCGCCTCGGGCAAGACCACAAACCGCTCGCCCGCCAACGTCAAGGTTTGCACGCTCATCGGGTCAATCATCGTCGTAAAACCCATCGCGGTGTCCGATCTTCTCCACGGTCGCCAACCAGTCGGCGCCGGCCGCCTGCACGCGGAACTGAATACGGTAATCGCCGGTCCGCATTCGGTAGCAGCCTGCCAACCGGCCCCGGAGCGGTTTCGCCCCGCTTACGTTCGGCCAATGCGTCATGCGGTCCAACAGCTTCTCGACGCGCGCGACCATTCCCGCCGGAAGCGCGTCAAACTGCTCCCGCGCCTCGGGCGTCAATTCAACGACAGCCATACACCAGTTTTGGCCCAGCTTGGCGTCCATGTCAAGGCGTTGATGTGCCGGCGGCCTTGACCATCGCCACGATTCCCGCGCGCAGGGCCTCGGGCAGCTTGGGCCATACTGCCACGATCGTGGCCAGGCCGGGGTCAGGTTCGGGCTTGCCAAGCCGGCGGATCACTTCAGCCTGTCGGTGGGGGCGAAGTGTGGCGCGGCCATCATAAGGCCGCTAACGCGGATTATTCATGGCCCCACACTAACCCGCGGCGTAAGCAAGGATAGGGAGATGAGGAGGAGATAAGGGGAGGGAGGCAGTGGTGTTCCGTACAACCTCTTGGAAATGAACGGGTGAGCATCCGGGGCATCGCTCACGCTCTGCCCCAGCCACCATGCCGCTCCGCAATCTGGAGTAGGGCTGGTTGAAACCATGGTTACAACCCCGTTTTTCGGTAAAACCCGCCCTTTCGCTAAACTCCATCGCGTCGGCAATCCGATTTTATCTCGATGAGGGCCATTCCTCGTCGCCGTCCCAGATCTGTACACATGTGTTGGTCCGCATCGCATCACCCTCTGGCGTGCGCCTGTCTCTTGGCGGTTGTCGCCGGGTGTGTCGCGCAACGCCCGCGCGCCGCGGTGGGTTCGCGAAAACCCGCGACCGCCGGACCTGCCGAACCGACCGCCAGTTCGCGGCGGACCCATGCCTTGCCGGCCGTCGTGCCGGCGCAATACGAGAGGCTTCCGCCGGGCACTCCGACTCGCGCCCGCACGCCGTCGGCAACGTCGTTTCCCAGAGTCGCGTCCGCGGGCCGAGGCGCGAACAGGCCCGAGACGCTTCCGATCGACCTGCCAACGGCACTACGGCTGGCCAACGCCGACAACCTGCAAGTCGCGCTGGCACGCGAGCAGATTCGCCAGGCCTTGGCCCACGTCGAGCAGACCAGGGCGTTGTGGCTGCCGTCGATCAGGGGCGGCGCCAATTACAACCGCCACGACGGGTCGATCCAAGCCGTGCCCGGCAATCAGTTCAACACCAGCCGCGGCGCATTTTACTCGGGCTTGGGGGCGGGAGGCTATGGCGTGGCCAGCCCGATGATCCCCGGCGTCTATGCCAACTTTCATTTGACCGACGCGATTTTCCAGCCTCTGGCCTCGCGCCAGTTCGCGGCCGGACGCCGGCGCGCCGCGACCGCCGCGACCAATGACGCTCTGCTGGAAGTATCCCTGGCCTACCTCGAATTGTTGCGGGCCAACCAGGATCTCGCGATCGCCCTGCGGATCCGAGACGACGCCCAACGCATTGCCGAGGTGACCGCCGATTATGCGCGCACCGGCCAAGGATTGCAGGCCGACGCCGATCGACTGCGAGCGGAACTGGCCATTCGCCGCAATGACGTGCTGCGCTCCGAGGAGGCGCGCAGCGTCGCCTCGGCGCGGCTGGCCCAACTGCTGCACATCGACCCGACCGTACGGCTCGACCCCGTCGAGCCGACGGTCGTGCCGATTGATCTCGTGCCCGAACAGATCGAGCTGCGCGAGCTCGTGGCCCAAGGGCTGTCTCGGCGACCGGAACTGGCGGAATGTCGCTTCCTCGTGGGTGAGGCCGTCCAACTCCTCCGCCGCGAACGCTTCGCGCCCCTGATTCCCAGCGTGCTCGTCGGAGGCAGTTACGGCGCGATGAGTTCCGGGATCAACGGCAACCTCGCGGCGGGAGCCGGCCGGCTCGACGTCGACGCGGTCGCCTATTGGGAGATGCGCAACCTCGGTCTTGGGGAAGCGGCGGCCCGCCACGGCGCACAGTCCGCCGTGCGCCAGGCCCGGCTGCGGCAACTGGCCGCCATGGACCTGGTTTCACGCGAAATCACCGAAGCGCACGCCCAGAGCGAGGCGCGGCGCCTGCGGATCGCGATCGGCCGAGAGGGCGTCGAGGCCGCGGCCAACACCTACCGAAGTAGCTTGGACCGTATCCTCGACGCGAGGGGGTTGCCGCTCGAAGCCTTGCAATCGATCCAGGCGCTGGCCCAGGCGCGCCGCGAGTACCTGCGGACGCTGATCGACTACGACGCGGCGCAGTTTACCCTCTACCGTGCCATCGGCGCGCCGGCCGGCGACTCTCGGCAACCGGCGTCTTCACGGGGTCCGCAAATGGGGTCTTCATCATCCCCCACCAACTCTGCGATCCGGGGTCGCTGAACTCCTTGAGCGCGAACGCAAGCCGCAGATCACCGTGTTGAGCCATGCATCGGACGCGCCGACATCAGAACTGCGGTTTGACCCGCATGGCCCAGGCGGCCTTGATCTGCTGGCCATCAGCGGCCGAGACGCTGCCAAGACGCTGAAACAACAGGGACTGTTCCAAACAGTCCAACCGCGAAAGGCGCACCGTCGAGTCGAGTCGCAGACCAGCGGCCCGCCAATCATTGAGGGCCTCTCACCGGGCGATATCGTCATAGATACCTTCATCCTCGGGCGCGTAACCTCCCAAAAACGCGTCGTGACGGCGCACTCCCGCCGTCACCGGCCCAGACCACGGACGAACGGTCAGTATCCAGCGGCCCGGGCCGACGTTTTCCACAAGGGCGGGCGGCAGGCTGAGTTTCTCGCCCGGTTCGAGCTCCACAGTGTACGCAAGTTCAATCACTTCGTTTTTCATATCAACCGCTCCCTTGGTATCCACGATTCGACGGCGCAGCGCTTGCACCTGCACTCTTGGCCCCGTTGCATCCTATCTTGCCATGAGCACTTATTCCACTGCCGCCAGCCGCTCCAGCGCGTCTTGAATCGGTTGGGCCACCGCTTTGAAATCCGGCTCCCGGCCGTCGTCGATCGCGGAGCTCGACGGCAATCGCGTTCCAACGGTGCCCTCCGTGCCGTCGGAAAAGCGTACCTTAAGCCGATAGCCCGGTAGCGGCGCTGGCACACCCGTCAGTGTCTGATTGACCTACCTGGCGACGTGGCCAATAATTGCCCATTGCCTTGACATCGACCGTAGAACCCATCCCAAAACCGCAGGCAGGTGGGATGCCTGCACCACAAGCCGGTTTTGGGATAGGCTTTGAGGATGGGAGCCGTGATGATCGATCGCCGTACGCTGCTCAAGTATGCCGGACTGGTTCCCTTGCTGGGCGAGTTGCCGCGCCTCGCACGGGCCGCCGACCCGGTCACTACGGAGAAGGCGGACTACACACTACGCATCGCGACAGGACTCGTCGAACTGTCGCCCGGGCACATCGTCTCGACCACTCTCTACAATGGTCAGTTTCCGGGACCACTGTTGCGCTTCACGGAAGGGCGGCGGGTCGTGGTCGACATTCATAACGATACCGATACTCCGGAGCTGGTCCATTGGCACGGGCAGATGATCCCAAGCGACGTGGACGGCGCGGCCGAGGAAGGCTCACCGTTCGTACCGCCGCATGACACGCGTCGGATCGCCTTCGTGCCGAAGCCTTCGGGGTTTCGCTTCTACCACACGCATGTCGTGGCGGAGGGCGACCTGAACCGCGGCACGTACACCGGCCAGGCCGGACCGGTCTACATCGAACCGAAGGACAACCCCGGCGCCTATGAGCGCGAAGTCTTTCTGGTGTTGAAAGAGTTCGCACCATCCTTCAGCCGCGAAGGCGACATGGCGCTGGATGCGCTCGCCGGAACTCCCCTCAAGCCGCTGCGACAATTGGGGAAAGAAGCGGACGACGCGGCAAAGGAGAAAACCAAGGGATTCGAGGTGGGCTACGAGTTGTTCGGAATCAATGGCCGGATGCTGGGGCACGGCGAGCCGGTTCGCGTCAAGCAGGGCGAACGTGTGCTGTTTCATGTGCTCAACGCGAGCGCGACCGAAATCCGCAGTCTCGCTCTGCCGGGCCATGTCTTCAGGATCATCGCGCTCGACGGCAACCCCGTTCCAACGCGGGCGGACGTGCTCGTGCTTTGGCTCGGAACCGCCGAACGCGTCTCCGCGCTCGTCGAAATGAACCGCCCCGGCGTGTGGGTGATGGGCGATCTCGCCGACGACGACCGCGAGCATGGGATGGGAATTGTCGTCGAATACGCGGGCCAGAAGGGCAAACCGCAATGGACCAAGCCCAAACCGTTCCGCTGGGATTACACGCGATTCGGCAAGGCGAACGCCGTGCCCACCGCACCCGACGAGACGATCGAGATGACGATCGTCAAGCGCAACGCAGCGGTCAACGGCTTCAATCAGTGGACTCTCAACGGCGAAGCCTTTTCGATGGACACCATGAAGCCCAGTTACACGGTGCATGAGGGGCGACGCTACCGCTTGAAATTCCGCAACGCCAGCGACGACATCCATCCGCTGCACCTGCACCGGCACAGCTTCGAACTGACGCGCATCGGCGGCAAACCGACTGCCGGCGTCATGAAAGACGTCGTGATGCTGGGTGGATTCCAGGAACTTGAATTTGACTTTGTCGCCGACAATCCGGGGGCGACGCTTTTCCATTGTCACATGCAGTTGCACATGGATTTCGGGCTCATGGCGCTCTTGAACTATGCGTAAAGGGAACGGATTGACCGCTCCGCCGCTTCGCGGCGGAAGACGTTGCCCAGCGACCCCGACCCGGCCGAATTGGCCACGCGGGTCGACACCATTGACGATCCCCTCGGATGGGAGCGGACAGGAAAATTGTGGACAGGAAAATTTTCCTGTCACCAATTTTCCTGTCAATTAAACACGAGCGGTCGCGCCATGCGGTCGCGTTGTGCTTGTCCCTTTGCCGCTGCTTCATGGGCCGCTCAGCCTGCCGGCGGTGACCAGCTTCAGCGGCGTCGTGGGCGGCACTTCGACATGGGAAGCCACCGGCGCCGGAAGCACGAGTACGCCAACACCCCGCCGGCCCCCGCCGCCGGCGAGGTCCGCAAGCCGCTGTATCCTTACTATACTGCACGCGGCCGAGAATGAGACGTTCACGGTGGCTGGGGCAGAGCCTAAGCGATGCCCCGGTCGCTATGTAGCCGGGGCATCGCTTACGCTCTGCCACCAGCCACCACCTTCTCGTGACAAAACGTCTCATTCT
>DATKSN010000219.1:0-4016 GCA_035531595.1 Pirellulales bacterium
AGAATGAGACGTTTTGTCACGAGAAGGTGGTGGCTGGTGGCAGAGCGTAAGCGATGCCCCGGCTACATAGCGACCGGGGCATCGCTTAGGCTCTGCCCCAGCCACCGTGAACGTCTCATTCTCGGCCGCGTGCAGTATAGCCTGGGGCGTAAGCCCTCGTTGTTCCACACATCTTGTAAAGAGGCCAGGGGCTTGCCCCCTGGAGTTTCACGCTCGTATCTACACACGCAGGCTCCCCTGATTACCTGTCTTTCCCCGTGTCGCCCCGCCGGCTGCCAGAGGCAGCCGGCGGGGCGACACGGACGTTGGGGATGCGGCCGCATTCGATTTAGAAACCAACGTGAAACTCCAGGGGGCAAGCCCCTGGCCTCTGACGAAGAAGCCCGTGATTGCCCAACATTCACATTTCACCACCTGCGATCAAAAGATGTGTAGAACAACGAGGGCGTAAGCCCCAGGAAACGCCGCCGCCCCTTCGGGGCATTACGAAGGCTGCGGGCCGGCCAGTTGGGCCAGCACTTGCAGCACTCCGTTGAGGTGGGCCAAACGAGGGCCGAAGCGGTCGACGAATTCGTTGAGCATGAACTCGCCGTCGGTCAGCACGTCGGCGTTCTCGTTGACCTCCTGGCTGAGCACGTTGAGGAATTCGGTCTGCACGCGGCTCAAGACCTCGGCCGCGGTTCGGCAATTCTGGGCCAGTTCGGGATTGGCCGCCTTCCACTGCCCCAGTTCCTGATTGCGTTGCTTCTGCGCGGCGCTGAACTGGTTCAGCAGTTCCTCGAGCAGTTCGTTCTGGCGATCTTGAGTCTTGAGGATTTCGCCCAACAAGCGGGTCTGCTCCCCCTCGCCGCCCAGCGGCGGAACGCTGCTCATCGGACTGGCGGAAATATCAACCTGGGTGAACAGCGGCGGGGCCGTCGACTGGCGTTCGTGCATAAAAAAACTCCGGTTCGAGGTGTAACCCGTCAGTATAAACGACGACGCGCCAAACGACAAGGAGTTTGTGCCGGCCCTTAGTTCACCACGTTCCGCAACGGCAGGCCCAGCAGCGCCCGGCGGCATGCTTCGGAGCCTTTGATGCGCATGTCCATCAGCCCCTCCTCGCTGTAGAAGGCGGCGTGCGGGTTGACGATCAGCCGGTGATGGGCCGGGTGGTCGGGGTCGCGCCAGGCCACGATCAGCGGATCGTTCGGCGCCGGCGGCTCGCAGGCCAGAACGTCGATGCCCGCTCCCGCCAGCCGTCCCGAGGCAATCGCGGCCGGGATGGCGCTGGTATCGACCACGCCCCCCCGCGCCGTGTTGACCAGGAACGAACCGCGCCGCAGCTTTTCGATCGTCGCCGCGTTGATGACGTGCCGCGTTTGGTCGGTCAACGGGCAATGCATCGAGAGCACGTGGGCCTGGGCCAGAAGCTCGTCGAGCGTCTCCACCCGCCGCACGCCCAGCGACTTGTCGCGGCCGTCGGGGCAATACGGATCGTAGAACGCCACGTCCATCCCCAACGCCTTGGCGCGCAGCGCCGCGGCCGAGCCGATCCGTCCTAGCCCGACGATTCCGAACACGCGGCCCCGCAACCGCCGGACGGGCGACGCTTGCGCAGAACTCCAGTCGGCGGCCGGATCGCGCAGCACCGAGTTGAACAGCGCGATCCCCCGCGTCAGGGCCAGCGCCAGGCCGATCGCCGTGTCGGCGACTTCCTCGGTGCCGTAGTCCGGCACGTTGGCCACGGCGATGCCTCGTGCCCGCGCCGCCGGGCCATCGACGTTGTCGTACCCCACGCCGCAGCGGACGATCAGCTTGCAGTGCTTGAGCCGCTCGATCGAACGGGCGGAGAACTTCAGCGTGTGATAGATCATCACCGCGTCGGCCTCTTCGATCTTGCCGAACAACTCGTCTTCGTGGCCGGCCAGCAGCACGTCGACCGTGGCGATGTCGCCCAGAATCCGCTCCTCGGTCTCCGGCGCGTGGGTCAGGAAATCGGTGACGACGACTTTGTATTTCATGCTCATGGGCATAAAGTAACAACACGGCCCCTGCCCGGCAAGGAGGAAGTCGGCGGCCGACTTCCGTGTTCCGCTTTCCGCCTCGCTACCAGCGGCCCGCCGTCTCCGCGCCGACGATAGATGTGAAAACGGTCGATCCTCGCTTCCTCGACGTACTCTTCCCTGACCAACTCGTGGAATTCCTCGAACCTCGCCAGTTCGATGTTCGAGTCGCGCCACATCGCCGTGCCGTCGTCGTCGACGACCAGAATATACGCCGGCGGCGTCGAGCGCAGGCTGGCCAGAAACTCCCGCCGCCAGGCGGCGCGACGCGGGAACTCGTCGAGGCAAAGAATGCGATCGACGGCAAAGCGGGTGGGCGCGCGGCGGTCGGCCAGAAAGTTGACCACCGTTTCGTAGCCCCAAACGAGCAACTTGTCATCGGCCCGCGTGCGCGCCTGGACGTATTCGGCCACTTCGCGATGGACGTCGGCGCGGACCGCGCCACACTCGTACGGGGCCCGGAACTCGTCGAGCGTCATGCGGCCGGCGGCCACCAGCGCGGCGTCGCGCCAGATCGAAAGCGCGTGGCGCGCGTCGATGGGCACCGCCAGGAGCGCCAGGGCGAACGCGACGACCGCGGGGATGACGGCTTTCACCGTACCGCGCCACGGCGGTTGGAGACGTCCCGCTCGCCGCGCCACATTCACCGCGACGTGGCTCACGCTCACGCTGGCGAAGATCGCCAGCAGGCCGATCATGGGGGTCCAGTGGTAGGGCCAATACTTCCCTTGCCAGATGACGGCGGCCCAGTTCGAAACGATCAAAGTCCAGAGCAGCGTATCGAGGAACGCGGCTTGGCGCCGGCGGGCTGCCAACGCTCCGAATGAGGCGAGCACAACCAACCGGCCCCAGTGCCCGGCGAGCATCGTCACGGCCTTGCCGACGCCGTTCTTGCGGCCGGCATACGTCGCGTTGAACTCGACGATCACCGACCAGAAGTCGTCGAGCGCCCCGCGCATGGCCAGAAAGCCGATCGCCAGCAAGGGCGGAACCAGGAAGCCCGCCACGCCCCAGGCCAGCCGGGCAACGACTGACGCCAAGCGGCGCGGGTCGCTTCGGATCATCCCAACGGCGCAAACCGCCGCCAAGGCCGCCGCGGGCACGATGGCCGTCGGCTTGTAGGTGCAACTCAACCCAAGCACCAGTCCGACCATGAACTGGCGCCATCGCGACCATAGCGATGCCTCGCTTGGTATCAGCCGCGGCACGAGCAACTGGCCCAGCAAAATCAGGTCTTCGACCTGCGCCGTGTGCCAAGGCGTTCCCTCGTCGCCCTGCAGCATGGCCAGCGAAAAACAGAGCACGCAGGGAAGCCGCGCGCCTCGACCCGCCAATCGTTCGGCCAGCGCGGCGGCCAGGCGCGCGCCCAGCAAGGCGACGATGAGAAAAAACATCCGCACGCCGAAGGGCGTCTGGCCGAAAAGGGCCAGAACCGCGGCGTAGGTGTAGTGCGTGGCAGGTCCTTTCTGATCGAACACGTCACGATAGGGCAAGCCGCCGTCCAAGATCACCTGGCCGGCGTAGGCGAAGTGTCCCTGGTCGCGCGCCAGGGGCATCAGGGCCAACGGCGCGAGGATCGCCATCGCCAGCAACCACTCGGCCGCCAACGCCCATGGGCTAACGCGATCCGTCGTCGATGAATCATCCATGGCAAGGATCAGGGCAACGGCATCTGTAGGGAACGCCCTCCGTGGCGTTCCGAGAAGCGGGTATCGACGTCTGCTCGCGGGGCGCGGAACGCCACGGAGGGCGTTCCCTGCAGAAGGATGTGAAGCTAGCCCGGCAGGCAAGGTGGGTCAACGGCAATACGTGTAACGACCCGCTGCATACACTGCAATTCAGACGTAAGGGGCCGGCGCGGGCCCGCCGCCGGCCCCGCCGGCCCCGCCGTCCCCGCCGGGGCCGCCGCCGGCCCCGCCGACCCCGCCGCCCGCGTCGCCAGGGCCAGCGCCGGTCGCGTCACCATTTCCG
>DATKSN010000220.1:0-7690 GCA_035531595.1 Pirellulales bacterium
CCGAACCGGCCGACGTGCCGGCGGACGGCGCCCCGACGATCGACGAACACGCTTGTCGATCCACAGATTGCGCAGATTTCACCGATTCACGAAGGGGCGTGGATCGGGCGACGACGAATGGCCGGGCCGTCGTTGCCGGCCGCCCGAGGCGCGACCAAGGCGCTCAACCGGAAGGCCAAGGCGCTCAACTCGCGCGGCAAGGCGCTCAACTGGCGAGGCAAGGCGCTCAACTGGCGAGGCAAGGCGCTCAACTGGCGAGGCAAGGCGCTCAACTGGCGGGCACGTCCCTCACGTCTGACAAACAGGGGTCTAACGCCGGGGAGCCCGCGCAGCGGGTCGGCTCGCCACGGGCGAGCGAAAATGGCCGGCCGGCGGGTGTCGGCGCCTCGGCGCGCGAGCGGGCCACTGCGAGCAAGGCGCGACGCGTGAAGCGGAAAGAGAGAAAGAGGACGAGGAAGCTCGTGGCGATCGGTCTCAAGCGGTAGATCGTCGCGGGAATTCGGCGCGAGAGTGCTCTTTGGCAATTTGGTTGAACTTGAGGCGCTAGGCCGGCATCCGACCGGCTTGCCGTCGGCGGCGTACATGCCGCCGACGGCGAGCCGCCGGGGCGGCACGCAATCCGCAATCCGCCATCGATGGGCCCCTTTCGCCCGGCGGGGTTTTCGGCCAGAATGGCGGCGGACAAAACGTGTGCCAACTTCCAGACCCCAACCCGATGAAAACACGCTCGACCACGATCTTGACCGTCCGCCACAAGGGAGTCGTCGCGATCGGCGGCGACGGCCAGGTGACGCTCGGCTCGTCGATCATGAAGGCCGACGCCAACAAGATCCGCCGGTTGCTCGACGGCAAGGTGATCACCGGCTTCGCCGGCTCCAGCGCCGACGCCTTCGCCCTCTTGGAGCGTTTCGAGGCCAAGCTCAAGGATTACCCCAGCAACATGCCGCGGGCGGCCACCGAATTGGCCAAGGACTGGCGCACCGACCGACTGCTGCGGCGGCTGGAAGCCCTGCTGGCCGTCGTCGACGGCAAGCACACGCTGCTGGTCACCGGCAACGGCGACGTGATCCAGCCAACCGACGGCGTGCTGGGGCTCGGTTCGGGGGGGAATTACGCGGTGGCCGCCGCGCGGGCCTTGCTGGCTCATTCGACGCTCAGCGCCGCCGAGATCGTGCGGCATTCGCTTGAGATCGCGGCCGGTATCGACATTTACACCAATGCCAACATCATCGTGGAGGAACTGGCGTGCGGGACTTGACGCCTCGGGAAATCGTAGCCGAGCTCGACCGGCACATCGTCGGCCAGCATGACGCCAAACGGTCGGTGGCGATCGCGATTCGCAACCGCTGGCGGCGGCAGCAACTGGCCGAGGAAATGCGGGCCGAGGTCGCCCCCAAGAACATCCTGATGATCGGCCCGACCGGCGTGGGAAAGACCGAGATCGCCCGCCGCCTGGCCAAGTTGACCGGCGCGCCGTTCATCAAGGTCGAGGCCACCAAGTACACCGAGGTGGGCTATTACGGCCGCGACGTCGAGAGCATGATCCGCGAACTGGTCGAGAACGCGATCGGACTGGTGCGCGAGAGCGAGCGCGCCAAGGTCGAGGCCGAAGCGCGCCGCCGCGCCGAGGAGCGGCTGGTGGACCTGTTGGCGCCGCCCCCCGCGCACCACGACGACGGTGAGGAAGGTGGCGACCGCCCCAGCGCCGAGGCCGACGAGCGCGCCATTCGGCACGAGCGGACGCGCCTGAAAATGCGGGTTCTGCTGGCCGCCGGCGAACTCGACGAGCGGAAGGTCGAAATGACGATCGAGCAGAAGGCGGTGCCCATGATGCTCGGCGGCGTCGGCATGGAGCAGGTCGATCTCGACTTGCAGGGAATGTTCGAGAAGATCATGCCCAAGCACACCAGCCGCCGCGAACTCACGGTCAAGGAAGCGCGGCGCGTGCTCTTCGAGCAGGAAAGCGACGCCTTGATCAACCAGGAAAAGCTGCATGGCGCCGCCATCGAACTGGCCGAGAACATGGGCATCATCTTCGTCGACGAAATCGACAAGGTCGTGGCCAGCGAGAACACCAAGGGGGCCGACGTCTCGCGGCAGGGCGTGCAACGCGACTTGCTGCCGATCGTCGAAGGGACCACGGTGCAAACGCGGTACGGCCACGTCAAGACCGACCACATCCTGTTCATCGCCGCCGGGGCCTTTCACCGCGCCAACCCCAGCGACCTGATGCCCGAACTGCAAGGGCGGTTCCCGATCCGCGTCGAACTGAACGACCTGACCAAGGACGACTTCATTCGCATCCTCAAGGAGCCGAAGAGCGCTTTGACCAAGCAGTACGTGGCCCTTTTGGAGACCGAACGGGTGACCTTGGAATTCAGCGATGAGGCGATCGACTCCCTGGCCGAGTTCGCGTATCAGGTGAACCAATCGACGCAAAACATCGGCGCGCGGCGGCTCTACACGATCATGGAGCGGCTGCTCGAAGACCTTTCGTTCGACGCCCCCGAGATGAAGGGCCATCACGTTCCGATCGACGCCGCCTACGTGCGCGCGCGGCTGGAAAGCATCGCCAAGGACGAGGATCTGAGCCAGTTCATACTATAAAGAAGGAGAAAGGAAAAAGGAAAAAGGAGAAAGTGGAAAGGCGAAAAAAGGCTGTAGGCATCAGAACCTAACGCCTAACGCCTCAACCTTGCTCTAATTCTTCCTTGTCACTTTCTCCTTTCTCCTTTCCACTTTCTCCTTAGTTTTCCCCATGAACCGCATCCCGCCCCAGCGCCTCAAACAGCTCGTCGAGACGATCTTCGCCGCCGCCGGCTGTTCGCCGCCCGAACCTGAACGGATTGCCCATTACCTGGTGGAGTCGAACCTGGTGGGCCACGACTCGCACGGGGTGATCCGCGTCATGACTTACGTGCAATGGCTGCGAGAAGGGAAAGTGCTGGCCAACCGGCGCCTGAGCGTGGTCTTCGAGAACGAATCGCTGGCGGTCGTGGACGGCCACTTCGGGTTCGGCCAGACGATCGGCGAAGCCGCGGTGCAACTCGGCATCGACAAAGCGGCGCGGCAGGGCGTGTCGGCGATCGCGTTGCGGAACTGCGGGCATCTGGGCCGCATCGGCGACTGGCCGACGCTGGCGGCCGAGGCCGGGCTGGTTTCGCTGCACTTCGTCAACACCAGCGGCCTGGGCATCCTGATGTCGCCCTTCGGCGGCATCGACCGGCGGCTTTCGGCCAACCCGGTCGCCGCCGGCGCGCCGCTGCCGGGCGGTTGGCCGATGATTCTCGACATGTCCACCTCGTCGGTAGCCGAGGGGAAGATCCGAGTGGCGTTCAACAAGGGAGTGCCGGTGCCCGAAGGCTGTCTGATCGATTCGACCGGGCGGCCGACGACCGATCCCAAGGTGTTCTATGGCAATCCGCCCGGCGCGATCCTTCCTTTCGGCGGGCACAAGGGCTACGGCCTGGGGATGATCACCGAGGTATTGGCCGGCGCCCTCAGCGGGGGCGGCTGCAGCACGCCCGGCGTGACGCGGCTCTCCAACGGCATGCTCTCGATCTATCTCGACCCGCGGCGTTTCGCGGCGGACGACGAGTTTCACGCCGACGTGCGCCGGTTCGTCGAGTGGGTCAAGAGCTCGCGGCCCGACAAGCCCGGCGGGGAGATCTTGGTGCCGGGCGAGGTGGAGCAGCGTTGCCACGCCCAGCGCAGCCGCGACGGCATCGAGTTGGATGATACGACCTGGAGCCAGATCGTCGCTACGGCGCAGTCGGTGGGCATTGGCGCCGAGCGAGTCGCCGAGTTGGCGGCCGTTGGTTAGGCGTTCCTTTCGCTCCGCGAAAGGACGTTCTTTCGCGGAGCGAAAGGCGACAATACAGTCAACCGACCCACAACCCTCGTGAGAAACATTCCCTGTCAACGCCGAATTTTCAACACCCTAGCGATGCCCCGGTCGCTATCTAGCCGGGACATCGCTTAGGCTCTGCCACCAGCCACCGCTTTCTCGTGGCAAATGTCTCATTGTCGGCCACATGAAGTATACGTTCCCAGGCGGAGTGTGGGAACGAGGTAATGACAATGGAAATCGTTTCCCCTGCTGGTTCGTTGAAGATACAATGGTCGCGGGAGATATCTCAATGACCACTTTGTTGCAACAGGCTTTCGCCGAAGCGGCGAAATTGCCAACGGCTGATCAGGATCTGCTCGCATCGTGGTTGCTGGCCGAGCTTTCGGCGGAGGACGACTTCGACCGCGCCATCGAGCGCACGTCTGGTAAGTTGGCCGAGCTGGCGCGCCAGGCGCTGGCCGAACATCGTGCCGGGAACACCAAAGAACTGGAGACATGAATTCACCCGCATGCCGACCTTCTTCACGCTGCATCCGCTCGACATCGCGGCGATCGTGGCCTATTTCGCCGCGGTGATGGCGATTGGCTTCTGGGCCTCGCGGCGGGTCAAGGATGAAAAAGATTTTTTCATGGGCGGCCGGCGGTTCGGCAAGGGGCTCCTGGTGATGCACTGGCTTTGCACCGGCACCCATAGCGAGATGGCGGTGCAGGTGGCCGGGGCGACCGCCCGCGTCGGGCTGGGCGGCATCTGGTATCAGTGGATGTACCTGTTCTCGACGCCGTTCTACTGGATGATCGCCCCGGTCACGCGCCGCCTGCGCGTCCTGACCACGGGCGACTTCTTCCGCATCCGCTACGGCCGCGCCTTGGAGATGCTCTACTCGGTCGTCGCCTTGTTCTATTTCGCCCAGTCGATCGCCACGCTCTTGCGCGGGGCGGGCGAGGCGATCTCCGGGGCGACGGGCGGCCAGATCCCAACCCAGACGTCGGTGATCGTGCTCTCGCTCTTGTTTTCGACGTACATCATGGCCGGCGGACTGGTCGCCGCGGCCTACACCGACTTCTTGCAAGGCGTGATGATCATGGCGCTTTCGGTGATGCTCGTTCCGGCGGGCCTGGCGCGCATCGGCGGCCTCGCGGGGCTGCACGCGAGCTTACCGGCCGAAATGTTCGCGATCACCGCGCCGGCCGGCTCGAAGGAGGGCGACCCTTGGGCGGTCGTCGCGCTGTCGGTTCTTGGGCTGGTGGGGATCGTCGCGCAGCCGCATGTGATGAGCGCCACCGGGTCGGGCAAGACCGAGACCGAAGCGCGCGTGGGCATGTGCTACGGCAATTTCATCAAGCGGCTGTTGACGATCGCCTGGGCGTTCAGCGGCCTGATCGCCCTGGTTCACTTCCGCGGGGCGGCGGGCATGGCGTCCGCCGGCCTGGAGGTGAGCGGCAGCGAGAAGTTGTTCGGCCAGTCGGTGCGCGAGTTCTTGCCCGTCGGTTGGCGCGGGCTGATGATCGCCTGCCTGATCGCCGGCGTCACCGGGGCCGAGACGTTCATGGTCGTGGCGTCGGCCATTTTCACGCGCAACTTCTACGTTCACATCGTGCGCGGCCGGAGCGACGCGCATTACCTCTGGTTCGGACGCTGCGCCTCGGCCGGGATGTTGGCATTGAGTATCGTCTTGGCGTTCCACGCCGAAAGTGTGAATCAGTTGTTCGTCAACTCGATCAAGATCATCGGCCTGTTGGGGGCCTCGTTCTGGCTCGGCGTCACATGGCGGCGGGCGAACGCCGCGGGTGTGTGGGCCAGCGTGCTGGGTGGGGCATTGGTCTGGGGGCTATTGAGCTGGGCCGCCGCGCCGATGGGCGGCCGGCCGCCGGAGAATCTGGCGACATCGTGGCCGGCATCGTGGGCGGCGCACTTTGCCGACTGGTCGGAACCGGTTCGAGTGCTGGCGATGCTTGCCGCGCAGTTCGGGGCGTTGATCGCAGTCAGCCTGCTCACACGCCGGCCGACCGACGAGCGGCTCGACCCGTTCTTCGCCAGGTTGTTGACCCCGGTCGGCCGCGAGAACGAAGTGCTGCTCGCGGCCAACGCCGCCGAGTTGCCTGAATCGGCCACGTTGGGCATGGAGGGGGTCTTGCTCGACTACCAGAAGGCGGCGCGATTCGGTTACGCCGGCTTGCGGCGACTGGGCATCGAATTGCCCCGCTTGACTCGCTTCGATGGGCTGGGCTTCCTCGCGGCGTGGGGCCTGGTGGGGATCTTGATTATGCTCTTGTATTGGCTGGCGGGACTGGGTGCGTAACCAAAGGTGCGGCGGGATGGTCATTGTGGTACAATGAACCAGGTTGACTCGAAAGTCAGGATGGAGAACTACCATGAGCATCGAACTTTCGCCTGAACTTGAGGACTTCGTTCAGAAACGGGTTACGAGTGGTGACTACGGAAGCGAAGCGGAAGTCATTCGCGCGGCGTTTGGATTGCTCGAGGAACGCGAACAGCTCCTGCGGGAAATCGACATTGGGATCAGACAACTCGACACCGGCGAATCAACGGAGTACGATGCGCACTCTCTGGAAAGGTTCGTAGCGGACATTCGCGAGGAAGCTGATCGCCTGCGATCGATTCATCATATTCTATGAGCCGCGTCACCCTTTCCGCACGCGCGAAGACCGACTTGGCGGAGATTCACGGCTACATCGCCCAGGACAAGCCGCTCGCGGCTGATCGTCAAATTGCCGCTTTCTTCGAGCGATTTCAAACTCTCGCCGCGCAACCATTGCTGGGCGAGGCGCGAAGCGACTTACGTCCAGCATTGCGTACGTTTTCAGTCGGCAACTTCGTGGTCTGCTACTTTCCGACGAACGATGGAATTCGCATCGCTCGCGTGTTGCGCGGATCCAGGGACATTGTCGCGATCTTCCGTAAGAATATCCGATAGCGAGACGCCGCATGTCTGAAGCCCCCACAAATCAAGCGCCGGACGACTTCGACGGCGACCAACCCGGGGCGCATGCGGCGCATGCTTGGATGCCGCCGAAGCAGCCCGCCTGGGCCTTCGCGCTCAACTTCTTCCTTCCCGGCGCCGGACTGGTGTACCTGGGCCGGCCGCTTTGGGGCCTGATCAACTTCGTCACGGTGGTGACGCTGGCGGCGGCCATTTATGGGGCGCTCCCGCCCGACGTGTTCGAGCGCTGCGCGCCCTGGATCGGCATTGCGTTTCAAGTTGGTTCCGGTTTGCTCGCCCAATGGCTGGCTCATGCCGAGCAAGGCGTTGGGCGAGAAGATCGCCAGACCGAGGCGGACGAATAGCGACACCGCCGATCGCTACGGCCGCATGTTCCGCCGCGCCGTTGGCCGTGTGTCGAGCCTCGCCGCGCTGGCCGCCAATCCGTCAGCCTGGAAAGGCTAACCTACGGTGGCCGTGAGTTGCGTGCGGTTGTTCATCCCGTCGTACCAGGTATGACAGAGGAAAGGGAATCTGCTTCGGGCGCTGGCGAAGCACATGTCCGGTGACTTCAATGGAGTTACCGGGTACGGGACGAAACGCCGGCGGGCAGTGTTCCTTCGTCAAAGAAAAAGGCACGACCAAGGGCCGGACGTTTCGGGGCCGCTCGATATTCAGTATGGGGTTCGAGCCCGCCGTCGTATCTGAGCGCCCCTCCGGCCCACCCGGTTGAGCTTCGGGGTCGAAGAGGTAGTTGCCGATGCCGGCCTCGACGAATTCGTCGCAGGACTGGCGTCAGACCAGGTGATACCGCGGCGCAAGACGACACGGAAAGCGACGCCGACCGGCGACGCCCCCACGCGGACGTCGTAGGCCACCGCGCCGGCCGGGCCGGGTG
>DATKSN010000221.1:0-4511 GCA_035531595.1 Pirellulales bacterium
CCGAACCGGCCGACGTGCCGGCGGACGGCGCCCCGACGATCGACGAACACGCTTGTCGATCCACAGATTGCGCAGATTTCACCGATTCACGAAGGGGCGTGGATCGGGCGACGACGAATGGCCGGGCCGTCGTTGCCGGCCACCCGAGGCGCGACCAAGGCGCTCAACCGGAAGGCCAAGGCGCTCAACTGGCGGGGCAAGGCGCTCAACTGGCGGGGCAAGGCGCTCAACTGGCGGGGCAAGGCGCTCAACTGGCGGGGCAAGGCGCTCAAGTGGCGGGGCAAGGCGCTCAACTGGCGGGCACGTCCCTCACGTCTGACAAACAGGGGTCTAACGCCGGGGAGCCCGCGCAGCGGGTCGGCTCGCCACGGGCGAGCGAAAATGGCCGGCCGGCGGCTGTCGGCGCCGCGGCGCGCGAGCGGGCCACTGCGAGCAAGGCGCGACGCGTGAAGCGGAAAGAGAGAAAGAGGACGAGGAAGCTCGTGGCGATCGGTCTCAAGCGGTAGATCGTCGAGGGAATTCGGCGCGAGAGTGCTCTTTGGCAATTTGGTTGAACTTTTAGGCGCTAGGCCGGTATCCGACCGGCTTGCCGTCGGCGGCGTACATGCCGCCGACGGCGAGCCGCCGGGGCGGCACGCAATCCGCCATCGATGGGCCCCTTTCGCCCGGCGGGGTTTTCGGCCAGTGTCTCGTCCAGGATCTCCTCGAAGGCTGCGTAATCTCGCAGCTTGTGAAACAGACGCATCCGCCCCACATACGTCAAAGCCACGGAAGTTCCGCTTGACTTGTTCGGGCGGCGCTCCCAGAATCGACCGAGCGGCCATCGATTTTACACGAGGCTTCGACTCGCATGGAACTTTCCTTCGACCCGGCGGTGGCCAGCGCGGCGCTGTGCCGGGCCGACCGACGGCTGGCCCGCGTCATCGAGCGCGCGGGTCCGTTTACGCTGCGCCCGGAAACGATGCAAAGCCCATTCCAGGCCCTGCTGCGGGCCATCGTCCACCAGCAATTGTCGGGCAAGGCGGCGGCGACGATTTTTTCCCGCGTTCAAACGGCTTTTCCCGGACGTTACGGATTGAGCCCGCGGGCGATCGCCGCGGCGCCGGACGATCTGCTGCGCGGCGCCGGAATGTCGCGCGCGAAGGTGGCGGCCGTCAAGGATCTGGCGGCCAAGACGCTCGACGGCACGGTGCCGACGTTGAGTAGGCTGCGGCGGATGGACGACGAGGAGATCCTGGCGCGGCTGGTCAGCGTGCGGGGCATCGGCCGCTGGACGGTCGAGATGCTGTTGATGTTCCGGCTGGGCCGGCCCGACGTGCTCCCGACCGGCGACTTGGGCGTGCGCCGCGGCTTCATGCTGACGTATCGCAGGCCCGAGCTGCCGCCGCCGGGCGAACTGGCGCGGCACGGCCAGCGCTGGCGGCCCTACCGCTCGGTGGCCAGTTGGTATCTCTGGCGCGCGGTCGATCTGCACCGCCGCGACGAACAGGCCTCCGCAGACGACTCATGACGCTCGATTCACATCGAAGTGGTACAGCGAGTCGTCGCGCGGCGGATCGTCGCGCGGCAGATAGTAATCGACCAGCGCTTCGACCTCGGCCCGATGGGCGCCCCAAGGGAGGTAAAGCCCGCAGTCAAACGGCCGGCGGCCGGAGGCCGGCGCCAGCCAAAGGCCCGCGCGACACATCTCGTACGTGGCGACGGCCTTCCAAAGGATGCGACGGCGGCGGCCGAAGTACTCTTGCGAGACGCCTTGGGCGTTGATTTCAATTTCGATCGGGACGAAGCAGCGCCATGCCGCGGCGGCCAGCAAGCCGCCGGCCGCCACCGACCAGCCGACGCTCGCCGTGGTCAGGCCGACCGCGGCGACGACGCCGGCCGCCAGCGCCGATAACCACCCAACCGGCCAGCCCCCCTCGGCGATCGGCCAGCTCCGCCAACGGACGGCGGGGGGCGCGGCGCGGCGCGGCGACGGAACATGCGTGGCGGGCGTGGTCGTCATAGGTTCTATTGTACGCTCGCGGCGTCACGCTTTGCCACGCTGCCGCGCAACAAAATCGCCACGAAGGCGAACAGAAACGTGCCCGTGGCGACGATGCCGGCGACCACGGCGCCGAAGTGGTCACGCAACAAAATGACGTCGGCCGGGGCGCCGGCTTGGGCCGGCCGGCGGCGAACCGGACCCGTCTGGTCGTCCCATTGCTTCCGCTCGCCGGCCTGGAATTCGCGCCAGCGCGCTTGCGTCTCAGGACGGCCCCAGGCCTGCAAACGGCTCGCGCGCGTCTGGACGAGTAGTGACACGACCGCGCCGAGCGACGCCAGGTAGGCCGCCAGCCAGCACAGGTTGTTTCTTGAAAAGCGGGACATCTAACGCCTTCTTCCGCGTTCTTTCCCCAAGATCTCCAGGGCCGCCGCGACCATCGCGGTGACGCCGGTGGCCAGCGTCGGCTCGGCGTCGGGATAGAACAGCGGCGAGTGCAGCGAAGGGGGAGGCTGATCGAGGCGTGCGAAACCGGCCAGCCGCTTCTCGTCGACGGCGCCCAGCCGGAACATGAAGATCGGCACGCCGGCGAGACCGTAGCGGCTGAAATCCTCGCCCCCCATCGAGGGTTCGCTCGCGACGACGTTTTTGTCGCCGAACAGCCGGCGGAAGACCGGCACGATCCGCTCGACGAGCTTCTCGTCGTTGTACATGGCGGGCGTTCCCTCGGAAACCTCGACCGTGGGCTCGGGGGCGCCGGCACTTTCGGCCGCGGCCTTGGCCTTGCGGCGGATCGCATCGAGCAAGTGCCGCCGGACCTCGTTGGAATAGCTGCGCACGGTCAGTTGCAAATGGCACTGGTCGCCGATGATGTTGTGCTTGGTGCCGCCGTGGATCGAACCCACGGTGATCACCGCCGGGTCCGTGGGTTTGATCTCGCGGCTGACGATCGACTGCAAATCGACGATCAAGTGCGCCGCTTGCAGCACGGGGTCGATCGTCATGTGCGGAAAGGCTCCGTGACCGCCCCGTCCGCGGACCACGATATCGACGCTATCGACGTTGGCCAGTGTGTAGCCGGCATGGTAGCCGACCCGCCCGGTCGCGAGCGTCGAATCGACGTGCAGGGCCAAGGCATAGTCGGGCCGCGGGAACTTTTCGAACAATCCGTCGTCGAGCATGCGTTTGGCGCCTTCGCCGCGTTCCTCGGCGGGCTGGCCGATCGCGATGAGTGTGCCGCTCCAACGGTCCTTATGCTGGGCAAGGTAGCGAGTCGCGCCCACCAGGGTGGTGATGTGGATGTCGTGCCCGCAGGCGTGCATGACGCCCGTTTCCGCTCCCTGCGCGTCCTTGACGCGGACCTGCGACGCATAGACCAATTCGGTTCGCTCGGTGACGGGAAGCGCGTCGAGATCGGTGCGAATAAGCAACGTCGGGCCGGGGCCGTTTTCGATCACCCCCACGACGCCGTGTCCGCCGACCCCGGTGGTGACTTGCGCGCCGGCCGTTTTGAGCTCCTTGGCCAGCCGCGCCGCCGTTTCCTTCTCACGCAGCGACAGCTCGGGGTGCTGGTGAAAGTAACGGTAGAGCTCGACCAGTTCGTCGAGGCGCTCGCGGACCCATTCCGCCGGCTCCACGGCCTTGGACGGCGCCGCGGCGAACCACAGCGCGGAAAAACAACTCACGAGCGCGAGCCGGCGGAACATGCGGCGAAACATCTCAAACTCTCCTGAAGGACAGATTGGTGAGTTCCTTTCGATTTTGGCAAGCCGTCACGGCGACGGCGACTTCGCGCGGCTCGTCTTGGCGATGCGTTTGGCATGACGACTGGTGTAAGCCAGTTTGGCGGCGGCGCGGATGTCGGCGACCATGCCGGTTTGCGATCGCTGGCTTGAGGAACCATTCGTGTTCCGGCGATTTCCGGGGATCTTGACGGCTTGCAATCGCGTCGCCGTGCCAAGCGGGTGGATCTCATTTACGGAGTTCTCCCGAAGCCGGTATCGCCTCCACGAGCATCGCGTCGTGCAGACAGAGTTGGTCGGCCAGCTCGCGTACGCCCTCCGGCATGGCAATTCGGATTTGCTTCAATCGCCGCTCATACTTGGCCTCGGCGGCGTCCCACATCGCTTCGACCTTGGCGGCATCTTTCGAAGATGCCGTCGCATACTGTTCGTAAAGTTCGGGAGTGAAGAAATTCATTTCACGCCGCCCCGCTCGATGCCGCGCGACCGCCGTTGCGCCATTTTACCATTGGGTGACGCGTGTAAGAAGCCCGCAATCGCCCACTTCGTCGCGACCCCGCGATCCAGTGGATGGCAGATTCCTTGGTACGATAGTCCCGAAGGGACGACATAGCTTAGCCTGGGGCTTACGCCCTCGTTGTTCTACACATCTTCCAAGAGGCCACGGGCTTGCCCCGTGGAGTTTCACGCTCGCATCTACACACGCAGGCTCCCCGGATTACCTGCCTTTCCCCGTGTCGCCCCGCAGGCCGCCTTCGGCGGCCTGCGGGGCGACACGGACAGTGGGG
>DATKSN010000222.1:0-24374 GCA_035531595.1 Pirellulales bacterium
AATGAGACATTTTGTCACGAGAAGGTGGTGGCTGGTGGCAGAGCGTAAGCGATGCCCCGGCTACATAGCGACCGGGGCATCGCTTAGGCTCTGCCCCAGCCACCGTGAACGTCTCATTCTCGGCCGCGTGCAGTATAGTTGATTCACGGTGTATAAACTGGTGTATAAACTATGGTTGCCCGCTTCAAGGCTAGGATTGCCGCGGCAACGGCAATCACGCTGGGGTGCCGATCGGTGCCGATCCTAGCCTTGAAGCGGGTCGTTGGAAAAAAAGTATCACGGGAACAAGCCGCATGGCGCTCTTGAGTTTGCAAGATGTGAGCGTCGGCTTCGGTGGTCCGCCGGTGCTGGACCAAGTCACGCTGCGGGTTGATGCGGGGGAGCGGATCGCCTTGGTGGGCCGCAACGGCGCCGGCAAATCGACCTTGCTGCGGCTGATCCAGGGCGAACTTTTATGCGACCGGGGCGAAATCGTCCGCCAGCAGGGGCTGTCGGTCGCGCTGCTGGCGCAAGAGGTGCCGCGCGATCTGGCCGGCACGATCTTCGACGAGGTCGCCGGCGGACTTGGTCCGCCCGCCGAGCTTCTGGCCGCCTACCATCAAGCCAGCCTTGACTACGCCGCCGCGCCCGGCGCCACGCTCCGCGCCGAGTTGGACCGGCTCGAGCGAGCGCTCGATACGCTGGGGGGCTGGCGGCAACAGCAGCGGGTCGATCGAGTGCTGTCGCGCATGGATCTGCCCCCCGATGCCGACTGCGGCGGCTTGTCGGCCGGAATGAAGCGGCGCGTGCTCTTGGCCAGGGCGCTGGTCCGCGAGCCCGACATCCTGCTGCTTGATGAGCCGACCAACCATCTGGATATCGAGGCGATCGACTGGCTGGAGGAGTTCCTGTTACGGTTCGAAAAGGGCCTGATCCTGATCACGCACGATCGGATGTTCCTCCGCAAGCTGGCCACTCGGATCGTCGAGATCGACCGCGGCGTCCTGACGAACTGGGAATGCGACCACGCCACCTACCTGGAGCGTAAAGAAGCCGCGCTGGAAGCCGAGACGCGGCGACAGGCCCTGTTCGACAAGCGGCTGGCGCAAGAAGAAGCCTGGCTGCGGACGGGCATCAAGGCTCGCCGGACGCGAAACGAGGGTCGCGTCCGGGCTTTGCTCGAGTTGCGCGACGTGCGCCGCGCGCGGCGCGAGCGGCCCGGCGAAGCGCGGATGCGGGCGACCGAGGCCGAGCGGTCGGGCCGCGTCGTGATCGAGGCCAAGGACGTCACGTTCGCCTACCTGCCCGGCGCGCCGGCGGTGGTTAGCGACTTCGCGGCCTTGGTGATGCGCGGCGACCGGGTGGGGATCATCGGTCCCAACGGGTCGGGCAAGACGACGCTCTTGCGACTCTTGTTGGGGGAGCTCGCACCACGGAAGGGCGCGGTGCGGCACGGCACGCGGCTCGAGGTCGCCTACTTCGATCAACTCCACGCGCAACTCGACGAGGAGAAGTCGGTGCTTGAAAACGTCACCGACGGCAGCGATTCCGTCGTGTCGGGCGGTGGACGCAAGCACGTCATCGGCTACTTGCAGGACTTCCTCTTTTCGCCGGAACAAGCCCGCCAGGCGGTCAAACGCCTGTCGGGCGGCGAGCGCAACCGACTGCTTCTGGCTCGGCTCTTCACACGGCCCTCGAACGTGCTGGTCCTCGACGAGCCGACGAACGATCTCGATCTGGAAACACTGGAACTGTTGGAGGAACTATTGGCCGACTATCAAGGCACCGTGCTGGTGGTGAGCCACGACCGCGAGTTTCTCAACAACGTGGTGACCAGCACCCTGGTGCTCGAAGGCGAGGGGCGAGTCAAGGAGTACGCCGGCGGCTACGACGATTGGCTACGGCAGCGCGCGACCGAACCGTCCGCCGAGCCGGCCGGCCCGCCCACGAAGCCCGTCCCCGCCGGCCCAGCGGCCGAACGCCCTCGCAAGCTGAACTTCAAAGAACAACGCGAACTGGAATCGCTGCCGAAGGCGATTACCACGCTGGAGGCCGAACAACGACAATTGCACGCCACGTTGGCCGATCCGGCGTTCTATCGGCGGGACGGAGCGGTCATCGCCGAGACCAAAACGAGGCTCGCGACGGTCGAAACGGAACTGGCAAACGCCTACGAGCGCTGGGAATCGCTGGAAGCGTTGCGATGAAGGCAATTACTCGCCGTCGCCCTCCGGTGGCTCTCCGCGGTTCGCCGCGGAGTCGTCGGCCAGCGAGTTGGCGGCCAGTGCCATTAGGAGGGCGACCAGCCCCAGCACCCAAACGGTTCCCAAGCCCAGGGCGACACGGTTCAGAAAATGGGCTCCCGCCGCGTCCTGCATGGCGGAAAGCAGCCCGGCCAACGCGACCGCCAAGACGATCGTGATCGGCAGCAAGACGACGCCCATCAACAGGAGGGTCAAAAGAGGTTTGGAGATCACGGGTTCTTGCCGTTGGGGGGACGAAATTGCCGCCAAAAGCCCCACGAGTTGATGAGGGCCTGCGACGGCGGTCTTGGGGCAGGGAAATCAAATCCGCCTTATCATCCCAAGGTAGGTCGTGTTTGTTTGCTTGTCGCCCGCATCCAGTGATTCCATTTTGCGGCCCGCTAGCCGGGCGTCCGGCTCTTGGAGTGTCATTTGCAAGATTTGCCGCCTTGCCGCGTCAGAAAGCGCCGCTGGTCGCATTGCAATCGCCATGCTCTCGCTTGGTTCACCACGGAACTGGCTGAGGCGTTCAAGGAGCGCCGTTTGCGCTTCCACGAGCATGTCCATCAATTCCTGGCGTAGCTCGGAATTAGATTTCTGGGCGATGACGTTCAATGCCGGCTCTAAGTCCGTGAGCGAGGCAAGTATTTCATCAAGTGAGGCGGTCAAATCCTCCGGCAGAACGGTTGACCTATTCCGCTTTTCCGCCCATACGGCGGCTCTGCTTCTCAATGTGCCTTGAAATCGACTCGCAACGCGGTTCGAGACGAACGAAATGCAGTCCACAGAGTCTGCAGAAAACAAAGGCTCTTTCTCAGTTGTTACAGAAGCCATAACCGTGACTCATCCCAAGTAGGATATGCAAACACCCACCCTATTATAGCCTGGCAGGATACCATGAACATCGGTGTCTAGCAAGATTTCGGTAAATAATGTTTGAACTTGCCGACGGGAAAGTGAAGGCCAACATTGACTTACGCCGTCGATCGTTGACAATGGTAAAGAGCATGCCATATTGAGGAGAGCCATCCATGCGACTGGCGAAACAATGGTTGAGACGCCTAGACCCCATTCCAGAACCACCCTTGTGGTGCGGGCGTCCCGCCTGCCGGCCGTTTTGGTGTGGGCGTCCCGCCCGCGGGCCGTTCTGGGGCAGGCTCTTAGGGGCCATGTTGGCTGTCATGCCGCTGTGCGCGCCCGCGCACGGCTGGGCAGGCACGGTGGTTCTCAAGGACGGCCGCATCCTTGAAGGCCGCATGCTGAAGCTGACGAGCATGGCCGAAAAGGCATCGACCGCCCCGTCGGAGGGCGCTCCCACTCCCAAGCTGATCTACATGATCGACGACAACCTGCGGCGGACCTACGTTCCCAAAACTCGCGTCCTGGAAGCCAACGAGGGCGACGCGGGCACGGTCGTCGAGCGGTTCACCGTCCGGCAGCGCATCACGCGCCATGGCGCCAGGGTGGCCCAGGTGGGCCCCTTCATCGGCGTCGAACCGTGGGATGAATGGGGCCGCCGCACGGTGCAAATGAGCACGAACCAGGGGGTCATCGACGTGATTCAGGGCATCACGCAAATCACGCCCCAGTGGACCAAGGTCGAAGCGGTTGAATTCACCGAGGGAAAAAACTTCATCTGGGACATGCGGCTCGCCACCAGTTCGGTCCCGCCCGACACGCTGCGCCGGGTTCTGGGGCAGCAGATCAATCCCACGAAAATCGAGGAGCGTTTGCAGTTGGCGCGGCTGTTCTTGCAGAGCGAGCGTTACAAGGACGCCGAGAAGGAGTTGGAGCAGATCATCCGCGACTTCCCTGAAAACAAGAAACAATTCAGCGCGGCGTTGCGCGACCTGAAGCAACAATACGCTCGCCGCGCACTGGCCGAAATCGACGTCCGCCGCGCCGCCGGCCAGCACCAGTTGGCGATCGCCATGCTCGACTCGTTTCCGGCCGAGGGTGTGGCCGGTGAGACGCTGCAAGCCGTCAAGCAGAAGGGCGACGAGTACCGCGGCGAATGGGACCGTTACATCGAGATCGTCAAGCGGCTCGACGCCGACGTCGCGGTGCTCGCGGCCAAGGACTCGCTGCTCGATGATCGCCTCAAGCCGATCCAGGCGGAGATCAAGAACGAGTTGACGATCCATTCGGTCGGCCGCATGGCGGCCTATCGCCAGTTCTGGGACGACAACGAGCTCGATACCGAGGCGAAGGTGGCCCTGGCGGTCAGCGGTTGGCTGGTGGGCGCCAACGACGCCGTGCGCAAGCTGCCCGTCGCCTTGTCGCTATTCGAAACCCGCAACCTGGCGCGCAAGTACCTGACCGAGCCGATCAAGCTGAATCGCGACCGGATCCTGGGCGAACTCGAGGCGCAGGAAGGCGCCACGCCCGAAATGGTGGCCCGGCTCTTGGAACACATGCTGCCGCCGCTTCCGGCGCCGGAGGCGGACAAGAAACAGCCCGGTTTCTTCGAGTTGGAAGTCGACACCCTGTCCGGCGAGCCACCGGTGACGTATGACGTGCAGCTCCCGCCGGAATACGATCCGCACCGCCTGTATCCGACGGTGGTCACGTTGCGTGGGGCGGGCACGACGCCTCGATTGCAAATCGACTGGTGGGCCGGGCCGCGGGCCGCCAACGGTCAACGGCTGGGACAGGCCACCCGGTACGGATACATCGTCGTGGCGCCGGACTGGGCCAAAGAGGAGCAGACCGGCTACAAGTTTTCGGCCGCCGAGCACGCGGCCGTGCTCAACACGCTGCGCGACGCCTGCCGCCGCTTTTCGATCGACACCGACCGGGTGTTCCTCAGTGGCCACTCGATGGGCGGCGACGCCGCCTGGGACATCGGCCTGGCTCATCCCGATCTGTGGGCCGGCGTGATTCCGATCGTCGCCCGAATCGACAAGTTCGTGACGCGGATGTGGGAGAACGCGCGCTACGTGAACCTTTACCTCGTGGGGGGGGAATTGGACGGCGACAAATCGGCCCACAACGCCAAGGACATCGACCGCTACATGCAGCGCGGCTACAACGTGACCGTGACCGAGTTCCAGGGGCGGGGCCACGAGGATTTTTCCGACGAGATCCTGCGGCTGTTCGACTGGATGAACCTTTACGAGCGCGACTTTTATCCCAAGGAATTCAAGTGCTGCAGCATGCGGCCCTGGGACAATTATTTCTGGTGGGTCGAGTTGGACGGCTTCGCGCCCAAGACGCTGGTCGATCCGGAAGACTGGCCGCCGCCGCGCGGCACACGGCCGGCGACCACCACGGCCACGGCCAACGCCAACAACGGATTCAACGTAGTGACCGGCGCGGGCAAGGTGACCTGCTGGCTTTCGCCGGGCATCATCGATTTCAAGCAGCGGACGACGATCACCGTGAACGGAGCCCGGGCGCGGCTTCGCGGACCTTTTGTCGAGCCCGACCTGGAGGTGATGCTCGACGACGCGCGCACCCGCGGCGACCGCCGGCACCCGTTCTGGGCCAAGGTCGAGATGCCGTAGGGTGGGCACCGCCCACCAAACCCGACTGAGGCCATCAGCCGTAGTGAAACCGGTTTCGTCGTCAGGCCGCGGCTTGAACCTGATTCGCCGATCGCTCCCCTTGCTTGCAGAACTCGCGAATGGCACGCTCCCGGCGCTCACGTTCGTCCCGCAGATCGGCGAGAAACCGTTGCCAGTAGGCACCCCTGCGACGAGCCTCGTCCCGTAGCGCGGCGTCCCTCGATCGCTCGCGGAGCATTCCCGCGAAGTTGTTCGCCTCCCGCGTCATTTCGGTGAGCAGGAATTCCTTCTCGCGTTCGTAAACCGTTCGGCTCGTCAGCAACAAATCCTGAAGTAGCGTCATGCTCGACCTCCTTGTCCAGATGAAACCAGCCGCGAATTCTCGCGTCGCTTCTCCATTTTGCCTAGGGGTGCGAATGTCGATTGCTAGCACGGATTATTCATGGCCCAGGGGAGAACGCGCGCAGACTGCCGTCACACCAACCCGCGGCGCAAGCTCATCGGGTCCGCCGGGCCGGCCCACGAATCGGTAAGGATCATTTTACGTAGCGCCACGCACGAACGTTGCGCAGCAACGGGAGTGCAAAAGAAAACGGCAGCGAAGCGAAAAAAAACGATCTCCGATAACCCCATGACGTGTGAGCGAGCCGCGAAAGCGGCACACAATTGCCTCCGCACCCTTCGCCTTACCCCACGCCCGTTTGGATCGCTTGGGAGGGGTTTCGGAGTCGTTTTTTTTCGCGCAGCGTCGCGGCTCGGGGCCGACCGCCGCGCCCTGCTCGCCGCGTCTCGCTAATAGTTGCGTTGTGTCCGATCCCTCGCCGCGCGCTCGCGCTCACGCTCAAGCGCCGGTCCGAGCGTTAAGATCGTCACGTACTGCGCCGACGCGTCCGCGCGCCCGAGCTCTTCAATGGCGCAGTCAGCCCCGAGCACGCTCGCGATCCACGCACGCGCGCGAGGGTCGCCCGAGCGCGCCTGAACGGTTGCCGCCTCAACGAGACGTTGCCATGCCGCGGGGGTCACAACGTCGAAAACAACCGACCAGTAGTTTGTCTCGAGCGCCTCCGCGGAGCAGGCTCGTCGCTTTGCGGCGACTCGTCGATTGGCGAGGCGTGCTCGCCGCGGGGGACACGGGCTGAAAGATTCGTCGAAGAACGCGCCGCCGTTGGCCAAAGCTTGCAAAGGAGATCGGACGGGGCCCGAAGGCGCGCCGCACGTCTCAAACTCACCGAGTGGCGTAAAGGCGGTCAGCATTCGCGGGAGTCTACAAAAAAAACGCGTCAAGAGCAGTTTCCGAAAAAAACCGAACCCGAAGGAGCCGATCGAAGCATCGCGGGATCGCGCGGTCGATCAGGTCGGCCCGGGTTGCGAGATCCTCGATCCCCGTTATCAGGACGGGGCGTTAAAAATCCCGTCGCTGTCACGCGGTGCCGCGGCGCCGCGCACGCCTCGACAGACGGCCTGGCGCGCGCCGCTGAGGAAAAAACCGGCAAAACCGTACCTTTACCCGACGAAAGCTGCGTGACGAGCGGCACGACGACGCGGGGGGTGGGAGGAAGTCTTGACCGTCTAAAGCCGGGCAATCCGCCGAGACGGATTTCCTGGTCGGTACAGGTACGGTTTTGCCAGTTTTTTCCTGCGCAGTTTCGGCTGCGCCGAAGCCGCGTTATTTGCGCGGCGCGCTCCTGAGCCGAGCCGGGTCACGAAACAGGCAGGATCATTTTTCCAAACGCACCGCACGCCCGTTGCTGCGCAACGGGCGTGCGTTTTTACCTAAAAATGATCCCACCTACTTAGTACGTTCGCCCAACTGAAGCAACAGCGGGATGAGCAACAGGTTGACGGCCAGGCCCCCGGCGATGGCGGTGCTGACCAGCGCGCCGAAGTAGATCAGCGGCACGAAGTGCGACGTGGTCAGCACCAAAAACCCAAGAACCAGCGCGACATTGGAATAAACCAGTGGACGGCGGACCTCCGTCTGGACTTCCGACAGGGCGCCGCGGAAGTCCAATCCAGAGCGTCGGGCGCGGCGGTAGGCGGAGAGATAGAAGATGCTGTCGTGAATGGTCAGCCCCATGGTGTCGCTGGCGATCATGGCCGTGCCGATGTTGATTGGGATGCCCGCCCAGCCCATGCCCCCCAGCAAAAACACGATCGGCAACACGTTGGGCACAAGGGAGATCAGCCCCATCCACAACGAGCGATAGGCGATCGTCATGATCGTAATCAGGCCGACGGCCCCCACCGCCAGATCGGTCCATTGGTCGTGCATCAGGCTTTCAATGAGACTCGCCAACAGGACGAACAGGCCGGTCACTTTCGTTTCGGGAAACTCGGCTTGGGCGACCTCGCGGACCCGCGTCATGAGCCGCTCTTTGTCTTCGGCCGATTGCCGTTCGCGGGCACGCAGCATGATCCGCATGCGGCCCCGTGGGGCATTGAAAAGACTCGATCGGAACTCGGGCGCGAGCGCGTCGAGCCAGCGCGCCTGGGCCTTCGCGTTGGGAACCAGAATGGGGATGCGAGGGACCAGATCGAGACCATCGGTGATGGCCACGACCTTGGTCAACCCAAGCTCATTGCCGATTTTGAGCTCACGGAGTTGGCCGGCAAGGCGGCGAACCCTCGCCAGATGGTCCTCCTCCAGGCGCGGGGGGGCGGAGAAATTGACTTCCCACATGCCCGTGCCGCCGAGGCGCTCTTCCATGAAGTCGAGCGCCTTGACCACGGGCGTGGACGAGCGGAAGTTGCGGCTGAAGTCGGTTTCAAGGCGGAGTTGCAGCAGGCCGCCAATGCCGCCCGCCAACGCGATTACGGCGGCGACGCCGATCCCTCTCGGATGCAGGAGCACCCAGGCGCTGAGGCGGTGCAACGACTGGTTGACGTGCCGGTCGCCCCGTGGCTTCGACGCCGCGCGGCGGCCGGGGCCCAGCAGCATGCCCCCAGGCAGTACGAGCGCCATGGCGACGAGCACCAGCAGCGAACCCACGACCATCGTGAGGCCGAACGAGCGCACGGGATGCAGGTGACTCGAAAGCTGCGCCGCGAAACCGGCGGCGGTGGCAAGGCAGACCCACACAATGTCGCCGCCGATGACGTGCAGCATGCGGCGAAACGCCGTTTCACGGTCGAACCGCTCGCGCAGCTCCTGGAAATACAACGACAGATACACGACCGTGGAGACGCCGATGATCGTCACCAGCGAGCCGAGGATCGAGCTGACCATCGAGAGCTGGATATGACCGATCCACAGGGCCGCCTTGGTCCACAAGATCGTCATCTGGACGATGACGAAGGGGAGCACGACCGAGCGGACGTCGCGCAGGAAGAACAGGATCACCCCCACGAGCAGCAACGAAACCGCCCGCCCCATGAACTCGCCGTCTTCCTGGGCATAGCGGAACATATCGTACACGAGGACCGGCTCACCGACGACGTGCGTCGGGAGCGATTGCTCGTCGGCGATACGCCGGAGGTCGGCGATCGTCACCGCTCGGGGTACGGAAGCGTCGGCCTCATCGGCCAGGCGAAGCGCGACGGCGGAGGTCTCGTTATCGCCGCCGAGCAACAGACCGCGCGTGAATTCGATCAGTTGATCGCGTCGCGACCGAAAAATGGGGCCGCTGGTGAGCTTCAGGTATGCGTCCAGGCTTTGGACACTCCCCTCGACGACGCCCGGCACCGCGGCCACGCGGGCGGCCAGCATGGCCAGGCGTTCTTGCCCCGCGGCTTGCAACAACTCGGGATCGGTATACGTGACGAAGACGAACTCATCGCCGCCGAACAGCGACTTGCTCTCGACGTAGTCCACCAGCTTCGGGTTGCCGGGCGCGTACAGCGATTCGATCGACTGGTCGAACGCAACCTGGCTGGCGGGGTAAATCGAAAAGCCGGTCAGGGCGAGCGCGAGGAGCAGCAACGCAAGGCGGTATCGGACCAGCCCATCGAGGAGACGGTTCCAACGAGCATTTGACACGGGCACAAATTCACTAAGAGCCTATCTCGGAACTACTTGGCGTGGTAAACGAACGTGTTCGCGTCCAGGAACGTTCTCGTGACAAAACGTCTCATTCTTGGCCGCGTGCAGTATAATCCGGCGAACGGAAGACGCGATAGTAACCGAACTCGCGCAAGAGCGGCCAGCCGCGCAGCTCGCGCTCGAGTAATCCCAGTCGGGCGGCCAATTCATCCCAATGCGCCGCCCGCGGCGCAACGACGTAAACCGCGGCGGCGGAGCCGCGCGGCGGCCTCGCAGGCGCCAGCCGGGCGCGGTTCAGATAGTAGCGCAGGTTCCAATGGTCCTCTTTCGCGTAGACGATCGAATAACTCGTGTCGTTGCGCGTCCAATCCGAGAGGGCCTCGACGACGGCCGAGGGGTGGTAATTGGCCGCATAATAATTGAAATAGCCGTCCTGCGGGCGTTCGTGGCGGCACGCCTCGGTGAGGCGCCGAGGATAGGTCACGACACCTGGCGCCAGTACGGCCAATACGAGCAACAAGCCGGCCACGCCCGATACGGCTTCGGGCAACCACGCCAACCAACGCCGACGAGCGGCTTCGAGCAGCTCGGCCAGCGACCAGCCGGCTCCCAGGGCGACAATCGGCAAGAGCGGCGTGTCGATGCGTGGGAACGGGCTGATACGCAGAAGCCCGCTGAGCGCGAATGAGCCCGTGACGACGACAAGGCACAACAAGGGCACGGCGACGTCGTTGGCCGATGGTCGCCGGCCGACGCGCCAGGCCCAGCAGCAAACGCCCGCCAACCAAAGCGGAATGAGCATGCGCACGTCGCGACCGGCGGCCGTAAAAAAGACCGAGGCGGGGAGCCAAAACCCGGACCAGGAGAAGGCGTCTTTCGGCTCGCCATGTTCCAGCACCTGGCGGTAGATCGGCGCGTAGCAGGCCGCGGCGAGGAGAACCGCGGCGAACCAGGCGATCGCCATTTTTGATTGCGGATTGCGGATTGCGGATTGCGGATTCGATGCCGCCCCACGGCTCGCCCGCACGATCGCCAGCAACGCCAAAGGCAGGAAGAATAATACGTTGGTAGGCAAAACATAAAGAAACGCCGCTCCTGCCAGGACGACGGCGATGCTCCGCGCGCGAGTCCGCGCTTGCGGCTCGGCCAGCGCGAGGTCGGCCAGCCAGGCGGCCAACAGCATCGAGAGGCTGTAACCCCGGACCTGGATGGCGTGAACGAGGAACATCAGGTTCAGCCCCAAGGTAACGGTCGCCGCGATGGCCGCCGGCAAACCGGCGAGGCGGCGCGCCAGCTTGAATACCAGCCAAAGCGTGCCCGCCGCGCAGGCCAGCGACGGCAGCCGCAGCACGAAACTCGATTCGCCGATGAGATAAAACGGCCGGAGCAGGAGCGAATAGAACACATGGTTGTTCGGCGCCGAGTAATCCGTGACGATCCGATACGTTCCGCCGGCGACGAATTCGGTGATCGTGTAGATCTCGTCCTCCCAGAGATCGAGGTTCAGCTTCGAGGCCAGGAACACCAGCGGCAAAGCCGCCGACAGCAAGAACCACTGCCAAGCCGCGATCGGGGTGGGGGGCTTGGACGGCGGTGGGGTAGCTTCAGTGCGGGACGGTTGGCGGTTGTTTTTGCGGCGGGACATAACTGAAATTCGCCGTGTGGCCAAGCGGGTTCAGTCCCGTAATTCGCTTTGTAGATCCTGTGCGAATTCGTCCGGGTTGTTCAACTCGTGACTGTGCCGAACGTGCCAATCGTGTATTTCCCAGAGAACATCGCCGAAAAGTGGCCACTTGGCGGTCCCAATCCAACTTGGCGAACCAGGTAATTCATCGCCCGTCATCCAGTCGAAATCGTGGCGGTGATACTCGTCGGGGTGTCCAGGATAGAGAAAATCTGGGTGGAGATTGTCGTAACGAAATATGTTATGTCTATTTCTTGCGGACACATTGTAACTGTATTGAAATGACTGCACTTCGTCGGACACCGACGGACTGACGTATTCAAGAAGCTTCTTGACTTGTAAGACGATCAGCCCGGCGCACGCGACCTCGCCCTGGAAAATGAGGTCGCGGCCCACCGCCTTGATCGAAAGCGTGTCCGAGCCAACGAAACCGAATGCACGGAACTGCCCGATCACCGCATTGTGTACCCGGATGTAGGTGGGCAAGCGGCAGGGCAGCCGATTAGTGGGCCGGTTTGCCAAGTCGGTCCCTTAGCACAAGGAGCATCATCCACGTTCCGACATCCGCTGTTTCGCGGATTTTCCCTTCGCGGCAAAGGTTCAGCATGGTATCCGACGACATCTCGTAGCGAGTCTCGAACGTGCTGATTTGCCTGGTCAAGTCTTCGGAATCTCCGTTCAGCGGTTCAAGACGACGATCGGAAAGAGCTTTGATCCGTTGCTCCTGTTCCTGCTCGGGAAGATTAGCGATATCCGCCAAGCGAAGCGACTTAATGGACATTTCTAGCTCACCGGCCCCGCAGCCATACGTCTATCAAACGCAGCATCAATGCACACGTTAAGTTTATGGCGATGTTGACCCATTGTCAACGCGAAACCAATACCCGCGATCTACCGGTTGAACAAGAACGCCGGGCTGTTCAAAAGCGCCCAGGCGAGATCCTGCGCTCCCAGCAGACGATAGGCGTCGGGATGCAGGGCGTCCTGGGCCACCTGCGCGGTCAGGCGAGCCAACTCGGCGTCCTGGGCGCGGAACATCCGTGTCAATTCGGCCTGCTGTTCGGGCGTGCGCGCCGCGGGAGCGACGGCCAAAATCGCGGCGATCGGCGCCGGCGGCCCTTGCAGCCGCACCGGCCTGGGCGACGTTGTTACCGAAATCCGGAAACGTCCGATCGAATGCTGCGGGAACTGCTGATCGAGCGTGATCGAAAGCGTCGTGCCACCCGCCGCGCCGACATTCTGCGCGGTTTCGAACACGGCCACATGCGGCTCGCCGAACTTGGGCGACACGGCCCAACCGCTGGCGGGCTGGGCGTTGCCGTCAATGGCCGCGGCGACGGGGAAACTGTCCTGGGCGAAATCGGCCTGCGCGTTTCGCAGGACGACGGGCATGGCCTGGCTCGCGTCGGCCGACGCGGTGGACGTGACCTTGAACTCGTTGAGCACCAGGTTGCCGTTGGGAGCGCGGCCCGGACCGTTGGCCGCCAAACTCGGGTCGGGGAGCAACTCCAAACGAAAACCGCTGATCCCCACCGCCTCAGTCTTGGCGGTGAAGGTGTAGATGTCCTTGGCCGGCAATGGGCCGCTGACCAGTACGGAGCCGTCTGCCTGCTTGCCGAGCGTGGCGCCCTCGGCCGAAGCCAGCGTGGCCGGATCGAGTAGTTGCCAGTCGGCGCCGGACAGGCCCTTTTCCCATGCGGCCTGTTTCAACGGCAGTTGGTCTCGCTCGTAAGCGGCCAACTCACCGGCGCGCTGGGCCTGCTCTTCCTGTTCGGACCTGATCGCCGCGACCGAGGCGGCCGTTTCCCGCGCCGTCGGCATGCGGCAAAGAATCGACATGAAGATTTCTTCCACCACCTTGGCGTCGTCCTTCTCCGTGGCAACCAGCTTCGACACGCGGTTGTTCGGATCGGAGATCGCGAGGGCGATCGTCGGCCCGTTGACCAGGTTCAGCGCCTGGCTCAGCATCACGCCGGTGGAGCGCTCGCATTCGCAGGCGCTTTCGCGCGCCGGTTTGCCGAACAGATTCAGAAAACCATCGGCCAAGGCCACGCCGCTGTCGGGCAGTTGCGTGGCAAGGTACGCCGCAGGCATGCCGGGAAGGTGAATCTCGGAACCGGTGGCCGCGTGCACCGCGTCGTACAACGTCTCGGCCGGCAGCCGGCGGGCGATGGCGTGCGAGTAATTGATGTCGTCGTCCTTGTTCCAATCGTTCGTCTCCAGCGAGTGCTGGTAGACCCGCGACTTGCAGATGGCGCGGAACAGCTCGCGCACATTGAAGCCGCCGTCGATGAAGTCCTTGGTCAAGCGGTCGAGCAGATCGGGGTTCGTCGGTGGGTTGCCGGCGCGGATGTCGTCCAACGGCTCGATGATGCCGGTGCCCAGCAAGTAACCCCAGATGCGGTTGACGTAGCTTTTGGCGAAATAAGGGTTGTCTTTCGACGCGATCCAGCGCGCCAACTGCTCGCGCCGCGCGGCCTCGGCGGGCACCTGCCCCTGGTGCGTGTAGGGGAACGATGGCGCGGCCACCTGCCCGGTGCGGACATGCTTCACTTCGCCGCCACCCTGGTCGAAGACGACTTCCACCAGCGGCAACGGCTGCTCGACGGCCGTGCCGCCGATCACCCGGCCCGCGAACTCAGGGGCCGGCTTGCGGCCCACCTGGGCGAAGTACGCCGCGAGGTGATAGTACTGGTCTTGCGTCCAACGTTCGAAGGGATGGTCGTGGCACTTGTTGCAGTTGAATCGCACCGCCAGGAACAACTGCGTCGTGTTCTCCATCGCGTCGCCCGGATCGCGGAGCACCTTGAAGTACGAGGCGGGCGGGTTGTCCATCGTCGAGCCGCTGGCCGTGAGCACGGAGTAGACGAACTGGTCGTAGGGAAGATTGCTGGCCACCGCCTGGCGAATCCAGTTGCGAAAGGCCCAGGCCCCTTCCTCGCCCAGGAACTTGCGATTGACCTGCAACAGATCAGCCCACTTGTTCGTCCAGTGCTCGACGAAGTCGGGGCTGCCCAGCAGCCGATCGATCAACTCGTCGCGCTTGATTTTCACGTCGCGCGCGTCGGAAAGGAAGGCGCGAACCTCCTCGGCCCGCGGCGGCAGGCCGATCAGGTCGAGGTAGACGCGGCGCATGAAGTCGCCGTCGCCGGCCAGCTCGCTGGGGAGAATCTTGACCTTCTTGAGCTTGTTGTAGACCAGCGTGTCGATGTGGTTATTTTCCGGCGTCTCACGCCACTGGAAACCATTGCGGTCGCCCATCACGATCACCGTGGTGGCGGCGTAGGCGCCTTCGTAGCGCGCCAAGATGGCCGCCTCGCCGCGGCGGACGGCCGTGGCCAGCCCCTGCTTGTCGAGCTCGACCTTTTCAGTCAGGCTGCTCTCGATGAAGGCCTCGGCCGTCACGTCGCGTGTCCGGCCGTCGGTGTAGGTCGCCACCACCGCCATCTGCTGCTTCATGCCGGGTAGCGCGATCACGGGGTTCTTGGGGAAAACCTCGATCGACGCCACTCGCGAACTGTCGAGATCCAGCTTCACGCCGGCCACGATCCATGCCCGCAACAACTCGTAGTACGGTTCGCCGCGGCGCATCGGCACGCCGCCCATGTGCGGCACCCCGCCCGCCGGCTTCAGCAGCATCAGGCTTTGGTCCGGCGCGGCGCGGTTGAAGCGGCGGCCGGCCAGGTCGTCGGTCAAAGCCCGGTGGTCGAACAGAGGATCGTAGCCGCGTAGCGATAGCTTGAACCCGTTCTTGCCGTTGGCCGAGCCGTGGCAGGTGCCCGCGTTGCAACCCAGCTTCGACAACACCGGCGCCACGTCGCGTACGAAGCTGACCGGATAGGCGTCTTTCTGTCCGCTCACAGTGACGGGCACGGCCAGCGTCTTGTCGGCGATCGTGAACTTCAACTCGCCGTTGCCATCGGCCTTGGGACGGACTTGGCCCGAGGGCGAAACGCTCACCAGCGCCTCGGGCGCCGCCACTTGCGCCAGCCGAGTGACATCGAGCCGCTCGCCCGACTCCAACACGCCGGTCACCAGAAGTTGGGCATAATCGTAGGGGTGCTTGAGTTGCACCGCGGCGGGAACGGCTTCGATGGCGACGAACTTCGCGCCGGCGGGAAGTTGCTCCGGCGCGCGGTCAGCCACTTCTTCAGCGTGCGCGGCGGCCACCGAAAGCACCGCGATCACCAGCAAAGCGGGAGTGACGTATTTCATCGGTCGAGTTCCTTGGGGTGTATGGCGGTTAGGCGTTAGGCGTTAGGTTCAACTTTCTCCTTTTTACTTCGCGGCCAGCGGGCCTGGCGTCAACGGCACCGGCACGAACTCCTTGATCTGCGTGCCGGCCTCCGGGTCGAAAAAACGCACGTTGCCGTCGAAGCCGCCGACGGCCAGCACTTTGCCGTCAGGCCGGTAGGCCAACGCGTAGACGGCCCCGTGATTCTCGGCAAGCTTGTGGACCAATTTTCCGTCGGCTTCGTTGAGGATCCGCACTTCGCCGTCGCCGTCAAGGCTGCTGCCGATCGCGACCTTCGTGGCGTCGGGGCTGTACTGAGCGGCGAAGATCCGGCCGGGCACGGCCTCGGCGGCAAACCGCGTGATGCGGTTGAAGTCGTCGCCAATTTGGCGCGCTTGGGTGCGATACATCTGGTAAATCTTCGGCACGCCATCCGAACCGCCGATCAGGAGCTCGTCCTTCTTCGCATTTCGGCGAACGACCATCAGGCCCCCCTTGAGGGCGCCGGGCGTGATGCTGGTGATGTTGTCTTCAAACCGCTCGGTGGGCACGTCGGTGAGCTTCATCGAACCGTCGCGGCCGACCGACACCAGGTGCGAGTTGTCGGTCGAAAAGGCCGTGTCAAGCACCCAGTCGCTGTGCGCGCCCTGGTAGAGCACTTGCTTTCCGGTCGCGGCCTCGATGGCCCGCACCGTGTTGTCGGCGCAGCCAAACGCCACCAACTTGCCGTCGCCCGACCAACTCGCCCCGTAGAGCGTGTCGAACGTGACGGGTAGCGAGAGCGTAAGCGTTTTATTGGCCACGTCCCAGATTTGCACTTCGCCAAAGCGGCCGGGCGAACCGCCCGTCACCGCCAGGAATTTGCCGTCGGGTGAGAAGACGGCCGACTCGATCCGTTCCGAGAGGCCGACCAATCGGCTGACCAGTTCGCCGCCGTCGGCCCGGTGCAGGAGCACCTCGTGATAGCCCGACACGGCCAGCAGCGCCCCGTCGGGCGAGAAATCGAGCGAAGAAATCACGGGCGGCTGGCTATAAACCGGCGGGTGTCGCATGTCGATCGGCGCTTCGGACGAGGGGGGCGTGTCGTCCGCGGCTCCCTCGGCGATCCAACGCTTGATCAGCTCGACCTGGTCGGGCTTCAAGGGACCGGTCCCCTTGGGCATGGCGGCCGGCTGGCCGTTTTGCGAGACGATCTGCTCGACCAGCAGGCTTTCGTCGGGCTTGCCCGGCTCGAAGGCCGGTTGTTCGCTGTCCCCGCCCTTCCGCATTTCGGCGAAGCTGGTCATCGCCAGCCCGCCCAGCTTCTTGGCCGGCTGGTGGCAACCCTGGCAGCGTTCCTGGAAGATGGGGCGGACGTCCTTGAAGAAGCTGACCTTGGCCGGGCCGACGGCGGCATCGGCGGCCACGCAGTGACCTGCGGCGCCGACGAGAGCCAGCACCGCCGCGCAGGTGAGAGCCACTTTGATCACACGCAATTTCATCGCTGGCACCTCGGCACGTATCTGTAACTCGCCCGGCCCCACGCACATGCGCGAAGCTTCAGGCAGCGTGGCGGTCGGCAAACCATATTGGCGGTTCAGGCGGGACCGGCTCCGCGGGCCGCCCGTCGGGCAGCGTGATGGAGTCGGGCATTGGGCTGGAAGGCAAGCACCGCCGCACTGGTCGCGCAATGCCGCCCGGTAAGCCATCAGTATAAACTAAGGGGGGCACGATTGCAAGGAAATGGGATTCACATCCCAAGCGATCCAAAAGCGCGTGGGGCAGGGCGAAGGGTGCGGCGGCAATTGGATGCCGCTTTCGCGGCTCGCTCAGACGTCATGGGGTTGACCCGGTTGACCCTGCCTGTTTCGTGGGCCGCCACGGATCCCGCGAGCTTGCTCCGCGGGTTGGTGTGACGGCGGTCTGCGCTGGTTCCCCCCTGACCTACGTGGTCGAGTCGACGATCGCCAGATTGGGGCAGATTTCGGCCAACTGCCGTCCCGTGTAACGGATGATCTGGCCGATGGTGTTCATCGTCAAGGCGCGCTGGAGAATGCGCGACGTGCGGGCCTCGGTCAGATGGCTGGTCAGTTCCTTCATGATCGGAATGAAGGCCGGACTCATGCTGAAACTGCGCAGCCCCATGCCGAACAACAGTAGGAAGGCCCTCGGCGCCGCGGCCATCTCGCCGCAGAGCGTCACCGGCTTACCCGCCGCCTGGCAGGCGCGCACCACCTGCCGCAGGACTTCGAGCACCGCTGGACTGAGCGGCTGGCAAAGGTGGCTCACTTTCGGGTTGTCGCGGTCGGCCGCCATCAGGTACTGAACCAGGTCGTTCGAGCCGATCGAGACGAAGTCGGCCTCTTCCAGGAGCAGGTCGATGGTCACGGCCGCGGCGGGCACTTCGAGCATCAGGCCAATCGGCACTTCCGCGAACGCCAGCCGCGCGGCCCGCAACTGACGGCAAGCCTTGCGCACCAGCACCCTCACCTTGCGCATCTCGTCGAGCGTGGTGATCATCGGGAACATCAGCCGCACCCGTTTGGGCGGTCCGTCGTCGTCGGCCGCGGCGCGGAGCACGGCGCGGATCTGCGTGACGAAGAACGTGGGATGCTCGAACGACAGCCGGATCGAACGCCACCCCATGAACGGGTTCGCCTCGCGCTGCTGCCCGAGGTAGCGCATTTTCTTGTCGCCGCCCACGTCGAGCGTGCGGAACGTGACTCGACGGCCTGGGCTTGCGGCGATCACCTCGCGATAGTCTCGCACCTGTTCTTCCTCGTCGGGCACGTCGGCGTGCGTCAGGAACAGGTACTCGGTGCGGTACAGCCCGACGCCCGAGCCGCCCATCGACGCCGCTGAGCGAGCGTCGGCCGGGTTGCTGATATTGGCCAACAACTCGACCTGCTGCCCGTCGGCCGAGACGGCGGGGTGATCGCGGTTGTGCGCCAAGGCGTCTTTGAGGTCGACGAACTCGCGTTGCAGCCGGCGGAAGGCCCGCTGCGTTTCGACGTCGGGATGGACGACGACGCGCCCCTCCCGTCCGTCGACGGCCACGATGTCGCCCTCGGCCACGCCGTGCAGCACGCCCTCGACTCCCGACACGGCCGGAATCCCGCGGCCGCGGGCAAGAATGGCGGCATGACTCGTGCGCCCCCCGGCCTGGGTCACGATCCCCGACACCTCGCGTTTACCCAGCGTGATCACATGCGACGGCACGAGCTCGTTGGCGATCAGTATCACGGGGCCGTGGTGCGTCTCGGCGGCCGGTTCCCGCGGATTCGCGATCGGCGCGAGGTGTCCGTTGAGGCGGATGATCACGTCGCGGACGTCGGCCAGCCGTTCCTTCAGGTAGTCGTCGGTGGCACGCGCGAAAAGCTCCGTGTACTCGCCCAGCACGCGCCGCAGGGCCGCTCGCGCGGTCTGGCGCGACTCGACGATCCCTGCGCGCACCTTCGCGGTGAAGGCGGGATCATGCAGGATCGTCTCGTGAACCTCGAAAATGGCGGCCGCCGCGTCACCCACCTGGCCGCGCACTTTTTCGTGCAGCGCGCGCAAGTCGACGGCGGTGGCCTCGCGGGCCAGTTCGTACCGCGTGAGCTCGGCGAGCATGCCGGCGTCGTCGAGCGGTTCCCGTTCTTGCCCGACGAAGATTTCGTGGATGCAATGCGCTTTGCCCACGGCCACTCCCGGCGAAACGGCGACGCCGCGCAGAACCACCTGCTGTTTGGCGGCGCGCGCCGCCACGGCCCGGCGTCCGCGCGCTTGGGTCGATGGCGATTCGTGTCGCCGTGACGTACTCATGGGCTCATCGCTTTTCGGTTGTGGCGATCACCGACCCGCCCGGCAGACTGGCCAGGATTGGGCTGTCTTCCATGCCGCCGTCGGCGCGCAATTCCACGGTTCGCATTCCGATCGGCACCGTCCGGCTGATCGGCGCCGTCTCGCTGATCGGCGCCGGCCGGCCGGACGTCGCCGGGACGCGGCTCAGGAACACCATCGTCGCCAAACGCGCGGCCGATGACAAGCCGAAGATCGCCAAGTAGGTTGCCAGCGTCTTGTCGCCCAGCCGCAGCAACAACCCCCCCAGGAGCGATCCCAGCACGGTGGCCAATGCGTTGCCCAGGTTGAACGTCGTCAGCACGCTGGTGCGCTCGACCTCGGGAATCGACTCGAAGAACAACAGGAACATTGCCAGTTCGTAGGCCGCCCAGGCAAACCCGGCCAGGATCTGCACCGCGATCAAGTACGGGAACGACTGCGAAACGACCCACAGACCGGAACAGGGAACGATCGTCACGCCCCCGATCCAGAGCAGCCGCCTGGCGCCGGCCCTGCGCGCATATCGTCCCAGTGCGGGCAAGGCCACCACCTTGGCGGCGAACGAGACCCCGATCAAGAGCACGTACTCGACGTACGAGAACTGCAACTGCTTGAGCATGAACGGCGTGAAGTAGGGACCGGCGATCTGGGCGGCGGCCTGCACCGACAAGAGGTAGATCAAAAGCGCACCGTCTCGCCCGCCGCGCAAGCGTCCGAGCAGTTCGCGCCAGGGGACTTCGCGGTGCTCCGGGCTGGGCGGAACCGGCTCGCTCTGGGCGGCCAGGAAGGCGGCCGAGACCAACCGGCACACGGCCGCCGCCAGGAACAGGGCCGCGAACGTCGGCAAGACGTGTTCGTAATCGCGTCCCGCCTGCAAGGCGAAGCCGCCCGCCAGGAAGCCGACGAGCACTCCGCCCTGGCTGATCCGCGTGCGGCGGGCGAAATAGCCCGCGCGCATCGTACCGGGGACGATCGTACCCACCCAGGTGTTCCATGCCGGTCCGGTGGCCATCCCAGCCGCCCAATAGACCGACGCCATCAAGAAGGCCACTCGCCCCGCTTCCCAATCGAACCAGGCCGCGGCGACCAGCGGCACGAAGGCCAGCGCCTGCGCCAGCGCGCAGCACACCACCCAACGCCGATTCGAGCCGAGTCGGCGGATCGCCGCCGGCGAGGCCAGTTGCAACAGCGCCCCGGCCACCAACGGCAGCGTCGTGATCAAGCCGGCGGCCACTTCGCCCATGCCGGCGGCCAGTACGAAGGCCGGCAGATACGTCTCGCCGATGCCCACCATGATGCTGAACGCCGCCCCATCGCCCAGGATGGCTCGCAGGTCGCGACGTAACCGCTCCCGCCCCGGCCGGCGCCGGGTCGCGGGCGTCGGCGGCGCGTTGGCCGGGTTGTCGCTGACAAGGGCCATCGGGAGGGCTGCCGCCGGGGAGTGGGTTGACGCCGTCATTTTACCAGAGAAGGGAATGACAGGCCACACCGCCGGCAGGTTCGCGAGGATTCACTGTAGGTTAGCCCGGATGGTTAGTGTTGGACTATGAATAATCCGGGTCAGCGAATAAACTGAACAGCCCACATGACCCAAGGCCCCCGAATGAAAGCGATCGCCGTCCGTCCTGGAGTGCCCAACAGCGTCCACCTGGCCGAGCTTCCCAAGCCGCGTCTCGAGGACGTGCCCGACGGTCGAGGCGTGCTGGTGAGGGTACTCAAGGTCGGTGTCGATGCGACCGACAAGGAGATCAACGAGGCCCAATACGGCAACGCTCCGCCAGGTTACGACTTCCTGGTTCTCGGGCACGAATCGTTCGGCGTGGTGGTCGAAGTCGGCCCGGCCGTCGAACACGTCCAGCCGGGCGACTACGTGACCGCCACGGTTCGCCGGCCCGGAGGCTCGATCTACGACCAGATCGGCACCTCGGACATGACCAGCGAAGAGGTCTATTACGAACGCGGCATCAACCTGCTGCACGGCTTTCTCACCGAGTTCTACGTCGAGGACGCCGAGTTCATCGTCAAAATGCCCCGCGGGCTCAAGCATCTGCATGTGCTCGCCGAACCGATGAGCTGTGCCGCCAAGGCGATCCAGCAGGCGTTCGAGGCGCAGCGGCGGCTGAAGGTTTGGCGGCCGCGCATGGCCTTCGTGATGGGGGCCGGACAAATCGGTTTGCTCAGCACGCTCGTTCTTCGTCTCCGCGGCTTGCGGGTCTACACGCTGGCCCGCGCGGCGGCGCCCAACCTCAAGGCCGAAATCGTCGCCGGCCTGGGCGCGCGCTACGTGAGCAGCGAGCGGCGGACGCTCGCGCAACTGGCCGACGAGGTCGGCAAGCCCGACCTGATCATCGACGCCACCGGCGCCAGCCAACAAGCATTCGCGGCCATGGAAGTGCTAGCGCACAACGGCGTACTCGTCTGGACCAGCATCACCGGCGGCAAGCAACAGGTTCAAGTTCCCGCCGACAAGGTCAACCTCGAATGGGTGCTGGGGAACAAGCTCCTGCTGGGAAGCGTCAACGCCAACCGCGAGCACTTCGAAATGGGGATCAAGGATCTGGCCCTGGGCGAAGTCACCTATCCCGGCGTGATCCAGCGGATCCTGACCCACCCGGTGCAAGGGCTCGACAACTACGCCCAGATGATGCGGCTGTTGGTCGAGGACCGCCGCGCCCTGAAGGTCTACGTCGAAGTGGCCGGCGAGTGAGAGGCAATCCGAAAACTCAGCGTGGAACGGCTAGCCCACGTTCGTGGTGGGCGGTGCCCACCCTACGACTTGGAGTTGGTTTTCGATGTGCTCGACCCCTTCCAGCCCCAAGAGCACTTCCTGGGCCATCTGCTTCTGATAATAGCTGCGGACCACGCCGTGCAACGTCACCTGTCCTCGGTTGGTCTCGAACCGCAAGTTGCGGTGCGGCACATGGGGGCTTTGTTCCAATACCGAGAAGATTCGATCCGCCAGTTGTGGTTCCGCCATTAATCAGGTCCAGCCTTGTAACGGTGCAAGTCGTTCAAACATCCACGCGACACAGTCAATATCGGCCGCCGGCCGAGTCAGGGTAAAGTGAAACACCTGGCGAAACGGCGCGGCCTTCGTAAAGTTGTCCGCTTGTAGCGGCCGTAGCGAATTCTTGGACGATGATCATCCATCTTCATTCCTTCAAGGGCTTGTCGAGCGCCCAAAAAACACCATTGAGCAACAACTGGCGGAAGGCGGGCAGGCTGAAATCGTCGATATGACCCAGCGACGTATAAAACACCCGGCCCCCCTTGTCATTCGTGTTCGTCCACGCCACCGGCTCCGCCGGCTCAACCCCCTCGACGCGTCCCATCATCCATGCCGTGGCCGATGACGCCAAGGGACTCGTCTTGTAAAGCGAGGAGCCGACCGCGAACTCGCCCGACGGTATATGAGCCAGCACGGGATGGCTGTCCTTCTTGGGCAACTTCCAAACCAAGGTTCGCGGCGCCCCGGCGGCGGGTGTTCCGTGGTGCCCCGCGTAATGGCCGCCCAGCACCTGGGCGTCGAATTCAGGCCAGTCCGCGTGCCCCGCGGGCGGCGGCTGGTCGTTACGCGGCGAAAAGGCGTGGCTCGCCGTGCGGATGCCGACCACCGGCTTCTTCGAGTCGACATACGCCCGGATGCGGGCAAGCTGCCCCGCGGGAGGCGTGCGGCGCCGAACGCTCACCACGAGCAGGTCGGCCGTGTCGAGAGCTTCCAGGCCGGGGAAGTCGTTCAGATCGCGGGGGTTGGCATGGATCACGGTCAGCCGCAGGCCCCGGTCGGCCAATTCAAGGTCGGCAAAGGCCGGCAACGTGCGGTCGGTCTGGTACTCGTCCTCGCCGATCAACAGCACCATGTGCGGCCGATGGTCCTCGCGGAACGCGAAGGCCGCGCCGCCCAAGAAGTCCTGGCTGGTCACGGTCGGGCACCAGTATTTTTCGATGTGCTCGACCACCTGCTCCGTGGCGCGGAAGTGATTCAGACCCTGCGGCGGCGAGCCGGAATCGTGGACGCAGTCGGTCATGTCGCGCATCAACACCACGGTCTGCCCTTGCGCGCACATCTGGCGGATGGCGAACGGCCGACCGAGCACGCACATGTTGGCATGGACGCCCAGTAAGATCACATGGTCGATGCCGCGCCGGCGCATCAGGTAAAGCGCCTCGGCGTTGTCGGTGATCGCATCTTCGGCGGCGATTTCCAGCGTGTCGATCTGCCGCCGCCAGGGGTTTCCGTGCGGGCATTGGGGCGCGCAGTCGCAACGATCGTGGTTGTTCTCGAACGGCAGCGGCGGTTCCTTGCCGCCGGCCAACGGGCACCAACCGGCCGCCAACGGCGCGAGCTTCGACGGCGGAGCCTGCTGGGCGAGCTTTCGCTGCGGCGAGTTTTCGTAGAAATCCATCGTGCCGCTGGGGCAGTGGATGATAAGCACGCCGCGGCGGCGGGCCGCCTTGAGCACCTCGTTCATCCGAGGCGCCATTTCGGCCACGCGCTCGGTCGCCCCGCGGCACCAGTGCTGGTCCCACATGTCGCAGACCACGATCGCCGTCTTGGCGGGGTTCCACTCGGCCTCGCCGGCGACGACATGGAACTCGCCGCTCCCGGCGGTCGTCTCCAAGCGGCTACGAAGGCGCAGGCGGAGCGGCTCGGCCGCATGCGCCGCGACCGGATTCACGGGCGCGATCGAAGATAACGATACGACAAGAGGCAAAACCACCGTCAGCGCGGCGGTCGAAATCGAGCGGTATTTCATGGTCGTTGTCGTCAACTCCGTGAGGGAGACGGCCTAGCGAGCTAGCCCCAATTATACTGCACGCGGCCGAGAATGAGACGTTCACGGTGGCTGGGGCAGAGCCTAAGCGATGCCCCGGTCGCTATGTAGCCGGGGCATCGCTTACGCTCTGCCACCAGCCACCACCTTCTCGTGACAAAACGTCTCATTCT
>DATKSN010000223.1:0-3856 GCA_035531595.1 Pirellulales bacterium
AATGAGACATTTTGTCACGAGAAGGTGGTGGCTGGTGGCAGAGCGTAAGCGATGCCCCGGCTACATAGCGACCGGGGCATCGCTTAGGCTCTGCCCCAGCCACCGTGAACGTCTCATTCTCGGCCGCGTGCAGTATAGTTGCCCAGCCGCGAGGCGGCGACAGAGTGTAGCCTGGGGCGTAAGCCCCAGGAATCGCCGACAACCTCCCGCCGTTCAGCCCCGAAGGGGCGACACCGGTGGCGGGGTCACGCTCTCTGTCGCCCCTTTCGGGGCTGGACGACATTTTTACTCGGACGTCCCTGGGGCAGTCACGCTGAGGCGACGCGTCCCGCCCCAACCGTCACCCGTGCGACACCCTCGTGATCGAAGATCGAGATTTCGTTTTTCGGACTGAAATAGACCGCCACACCGCCGCGGAAGACCAGCGCCTCGGGATGCTCGACTTCGATCCGCTCGCCGTTGATCAGTTCGACGGTGAACCGTTTGAACGGCTTGCGATACACGAACGCCCTCAGCGCTTTGGCGAACGATTTGGAAACCATGAGGTTTGAATCGACAGGCGGATGAGGTGTCCCAACGCATCGTGAACTCAGCGCGATTTTACGCCTCGCAATGCGCCGAGTCAACGCACCCGCTCGCCGATCTCATCCTGTCAATCCTGTTCATCCTGTCCAAAAGAATCCCCGTCGGAGATCGGTTTTTCCGCCGCGGACGGCCTGGGAAGGCCGTCCCACGACAGCGCGCCATCTCTTTCCGCGAGTTTTCGGATAGCCTCTTACTGGAAGTGGCTGGCGTCGACCAGGAAGTTGCCGTTGTTGCCCAACGGCATGTAGGGGAGCCAGCGGGCGCCGTTGACGGTTTTGGCGCGTGCGTCGCGGCCTGGATACCAGGCCATCCCCACGCTCACGTCGTAGGCGTCCTGGGTCGAGGCGATCGGTCCGGGGTGCGCGTTGGCCGCCATGTACATCGCATTGGCGTACAGCGACAGCCGATCCGTCAGCGGCACCTGCGCCGAGCTGCCCACGATCACGGCGCCCACGAGTCCGCCGCCGACGAGCCGCTTCGCGTCGGGTACGCCGACGTAAAGCCAGCTGTCGGCGCCTTGCTCGAATTTGTGGTGCCAGAAAAGGTTGATCTGGTTGATCGCCCGGAACTGATTGTGGTTGTCGGGACGATCGCCGATGTAACTCATGTCGCGGATCGTGGCCCAGACGCCCAGCGAGTTGCGTCCGCTGAAGGCCCATTCAAATTGCCCGCGCCACTGGCTCAAGGTCGGCGACAGCCCGAATTGCCCGTAGTTGTCGTTGACCATCCAGTCATGCACCAGGCCGAAGCTGGCCCGCTGGCCCGCTCGCGCGCGGCGAAAGAAACCGGTGGTGACGAAGAACTGTTGTTGGGCCCCCGAAAGTTGCGGCGCCGACGACGACCGGCCGCTGAAGTCGTACAAGCCGTAGCTGGCTCCCAACTGCCAACCAAGGCCCCAGCGTTCGACCAACGGGACCGCGGCGTTCAAGCCGTTGACGATGCCGAAGTTGCTCTGAAACGATCCCTCCGGCGGGCCGCGGAACGTATCGGTGCCCGAAAAGGCCGTGAAGCCAAGACGCGAAGCGCCGGCGCATTCACCGCAATCGGGGTACGCCGCGCGGCACTCGTCGCACGTACCGTCGTCGCACCGCGAGCAGAGCGATTCGGCATGCGAGACCTGTTTGACGTCGAACGCCGAATCGGGCGGCGCGAGATCGAGTCCAGCCGCGGCGCCGCTTCGCAGGTCGGCGTACGGGGTCGCGGAGAACGCCGCCGACGGCGCCGCCGCGCCGCCAGGCGTGATCGGCGCCACTTCGTCGAAGTTGGAATTCAGCACGGGCCCGTCGGCGCCGGCCGGCGCCGAAGACAAGGTTACGACCAAGAGCGCGATCACCGTCGCCGCCGGCTTGCGGACGTTCATGGGGGAGTTTCCGATCGAAAGAAACGAGAAATCGCGGCGGATTATGCCGAAGCGGCCTTGACGCCGCAAGATCAATTGGGGTTCATCCGGCGGAAGCGGCATTCCGCCGCCGAAACGGCGGGGATTGGCGCCAAAGCGATACAGGCTCGGCTTGCCCCAGAAACCGAATGAAGGTATCGTCCGCCACACAAATTGGAACAACGACCCGCGCAAAGGCTAGGATCGTCGCATGGGGCTCTGTAGGGAACGCCCTCCGTGGCGTTCCGTGCCCTGCCGGAAAGACGTCGCACTTGCTTCACGGAACGCCACGGAGGGCGTTCCCTACAGAGCCGGTCCCATCTTCGCAACTTAGCCTTTGGGGGTCGTTGAATTGAAAACGCCGATTCGGTGCGACAAGGAGGTATGCATGCCGATGGCCAAGTCGTCGCCCCTGGATGGTCTGGTTCAGGGTCTCCAGCAGAGTAAGCTCGTCAGGTTCTTCGAACAGATGGACGGCCGGTTCGGCTCGATCCATCTCAAAGAGTTGGCCGTCGCGGAAGTCGGGCCGCGCCGCGAAATGCGCATCGCCGAGCGGGAGCTGGTCAATTTCGGCTTCGACAGCTTCTTGGGACTCGACCAACATCCCAAGGTCGCCGAGGCGCTGGTGCGCGGAACGCGCCGCTGGGGCACGCAGTTTGGGGCCTCACGCGCCTTTGCCGTTTGCCAAGCGGAGCTGGACCTCGAGTCGCGCATCGCGCGCTGGATGGGGACTGAGGCGGCCCTGATCTTCCCCTCGGTCACACTGGCCAACGTGGGCGTGTTGCCGGGACTGGTCGAGCCCAAAGACCTCATCGCGATCGACGAGTTCGCGCACAATTCGATCCAGGAAGGCGCCAAGATCGCGCAGGCCAACGGCGTGCGGGTCGTGCCGTTCGCGCACAACGACCCGCTGGCCCTGGAGCGGGTGCTCGTCCAATCGAAACCCTACCGGACCGCCGTGGTGGCGATCGACGGGGTGTACAGCATGAGCGGGGCCATCGCCGACATGGCCGGATTGAACGCGGTCGCCAGGCGTCACGACGGGGTGCTGTACATCGACGATGCCCACGCGACCGCCGTGGCCGGCGACCACGGTCGTGGGACCGTGCTGGAAGCCCTGGGAAGCTACGACAACACGATCGTCGTGGGTTGTTTCTCCAAGGCATGCTCCGTCTTCGGGGCGTTCGTGGCCTGCACGCGCGACCTCAAGCGGCTGCTGAAAATGCGGTCGAACACCTATATTTTCGGCGGTCCGGTGCCTCCGCCCTACCTGGAGGCCGCCTGCGCGGTGATCGACATTCTCCGCTCGCGGGAATACCAGGCGCTCCGCGCGCAACTGGACGGCAACATCCGGCGCATGGCGAGCGGCCTGGCCCACGAGGGCCTGGTCGTGCTGGGCGGGCATTCACCGATCACGTCGGTGCTCGTGGGCGATGAGGAAGACACGTTCCGCGCGGGCAAGTTCTTGTTCGACCGCGGGTACTATGTGCAGTCGGTGACGTTTCCCGCCGTGCCGTACCATGCCGGCGTGCTGCGCGTGCAGGTCAACGCCAACCACACGCCGGCCGCCATTGATGGCCTGGTGGCGGCCATTGGCGAGTTGAAACAGATCGTCCGGCTGCCGACCGCGGAAGCCGCCTCGCGGCGGAAGTCGGCCTCGCCGCCGCTCGTCGACCACGGGCGGATCGCCGCCTGAGCCGCGCACAACCGCACGTCGCCTTCGGCGCTTGAAAACGGATACCACCATGTGGTATTATACTGCACGCGGCCGAGAATGAGACGTTCACGGTGGCTGGGGCAGAGCCTAAGCGATGCCCCGGTCGCTATGTAGCCGGGGCATCGCTTACGCTCTGCCACCAGCCACCACCTTCTCGTGACAAAACGTCTCATTCT
>DATKSN010000224.1:0-8279 GCA_035531595.1 Pirellulales bacterium
AGAATGAGACGTTCACGGTGGCTGGGGCAGAGCCTAAGCGATGCCCCGGTCGCTATGTAGCCGGGGCATCGCTTACGCTCTGCCACCAGCCACCACCTTCTCGTGACAAAATGTCTCATTCTTGGCCGCGTGCAGTATAGAATCAAATGCGCTCGTATTCCCGAATTCTGACGACAGCGGCTACAAAGCTGCTGGGCTGTGGAGAATGTTCAATGAGAATCTTTTCAATGGCGTTGGCGGCCGCCGCGATATGGCTCGCCGCGCAACGCGCTGACGCGCAGTTTGGAGGCGGCGGCGGCGGAGGTGGTGGCGGCGGAGGCATGGCCGGTTCGCAAGGTGGGGCAAGCCAGACGCAACTCCAATCGATGCAAACGCGGATTTCCTCGCCGGGCAACTTGCCCATGATCATCGGCCGACCGACGCAGGGCAACTTCGGCTCGCGGGCCATCGGCAGCGCAAGTCGGCAACGGTTCCGCGGCTTCATGGGGAGCAGCCAATCGGGCGGCTCGGGAGCGCAATACTCGACCAGCGGCGCGTTCCGTAACGCGCGGACGCAACTTCCCGGCAGCGGCGCGGGGGCGTTCAGCGGCTTATCGAGCGCACAGCGCGGTCCACAAGGCGCCAACCAACAAGCCGCGGGCCAGCAACAGCCGACCCAGCGACGCACCGGCGGCGGTGCGACCAAGCCGATCAAGGTCAGGGTGGGGTTTGAAATGTCCACGCGGGCGGCCACCGCCGAGTCGCGGTTCATTGGGGGGCTTGAGCGCCGGCTGGATAGAATCCCGTCGCTGGATCTGAAACCGCTGGCGATTGAGGGACGGACGGTCGTGCTGCGAGGTTCGGTCGCCACGGAGCAGGCACGATCGCTTGCCGAGCAATTGGTCCTGCTGGAGCCTGGGGTCGATTCGGTGCGAAACGAGCTAACATCGTCCGAGCGGGTGCCTGTGCCGGCCACTGGCCCGCCCCGTGACGCGGCCCCAGAGCAGCCTGCTGTGCCGCCGCTGGATCCGGCCCAACAGCTTCCGCCGCTGGATTCCCTGCCTGAGCCGCGGTAGCCGGCGCGTTGGCGCTCGGCGCGCTGGTCTGATTCGGCCATTGACCGGCGCGCCAAGCGGGGCGCGGCCTGGCCATCGCCGTGGGCAAATCGCGGGCCGCCGGCGACGCGAGGTCAATGGTAGTCGTCGTCATGTGGTGCCGGCTGAAATCGTCCACCGGCTCCTGATACTGGACCAGGTCCACCGGCGCGGCGCGCGCGTCGGCGGCATCGCTTGCCGCAGCCACGCCTTTCGGCGCCCCTTCGGGCGTGGCGCCGGGCAGCAGTTGGCGCGTCTGATCGCTGACGACGACCCCGCCGTCGGACGAGGTGAAGCGGCAGATCAGGCCGATTTCCTTGCTCTGGCCGGCGACCTCGTGGTCCCAGGGGATATAAAAACTGTAGGAGTGCCCCAGATCCGACTTGCTATAGTGTTTGTCGAGATCCTGGGCGGGAAAGACGTACTTCATGTCCGGGCGCGGGTTGCGCGGGTCGCTGTGCGATTCGTCGAAGGCGTACACCACCAACGTACCTTGGGCCTTGATCGGCTTGGCTTGGCCGTCGGCATAGAACATCAGCCGTCCGCCGAAACCGCGCTCCGGCGGCTTGCCCGGCTCGGTGCGCGTCGCGTCGGTCCAAAAGGCGACCAGCTTCAGCGGACGGCGAAACTCGCCCGTTTCATGGATGCGCAGCGACTTCAATTTGTCGACGAGGTCAAGTTGCGCGCAGCCGGAGAGCGTGGCGGCAAAGCAGACGACGATCAAGAAGATGTGTTTCATCGGCGAAATGGGCGATGCGAGTCGACGTTATGAGCTACTACTCGTTCCCACGCTCCGCGTGGGAACGGCTCCCCGGACGCTCCGCGTCCCCGTACTCATCGTAACTGGCCGGTTGCACCCGCGACGGCGGCGCGGCGCTCGGATTTCGGTTTGTTGGCCGGTCGGCCAGATAACCGGCGCGTCGGACTCGGCCGATCCGTACCGGGGACTGTGTGGTTTCCGCCGCCCGCGGCTGTGCAGGTCGTGAGGAAGGGGCCTGCCGGGACGAAGGGTTCTGTCGTGAAGGGGCCGGCCGCGCGGGAGTCGGCCGCGCCGGGGGGCCAACAGCCCGAAAACGAAGCTGGCTTTCCGCCGGCGCGCCTCCGCCCGCCGGCGCCGGCGCCGGCGCCGGCGCCGGCGCGACGGTCGGCCGCGCCGGCGATTCGCGGAACCGCGCCGATGAAGCCGGCGTAGGAGACGGCGCCAATCGAGCGCTTTCGCCCTGTGGCGCCATGCGCGGGAGGGTCCGTCGCGGCGCGGGCCGCGCGCCTTGGTCCACTGGTAGCGGCCTTCCCTCTCCCTGGGGCGCTTGCACCGGCTCGGCCCCTTGGCCGGCGTCTCCGTCGGGCGCCATGTCGGGATAGATCGTGGGTGTCTCGGAGTCGTACCATTCGTCGGAGCGGTTTCGCAGTCCGCCGTCGTCGTGGATCTTCCGCACGTCGGCCATGCACCAGCTCATCCGCGCGGCCTCGGCGAGCTTGACGTCGTCGGCGTCGCGCTCGTTGCGGATGACATGGGGCGTCATGATGATCAACAACTCGCTGCGCTCTTCTCGCTTGTAGTCGTAGCGGAACAGCCGGCCCACGACCGGAACCTCCGAAATACCGGGCACACGGCGCTGGACCACCTGGGTGTTCTTGCTGATCAGTCCGCCGAAGACCACCGTCTGGCCGTCGAGCGCGCTGATGGTGGTCTGCGCCAGGGTGACGTCGATCACGGGCTGGCGGATGACTTGGCCCCCCGCGCCGAAGCCGACGGGTATCGCACCGGTCAATGGCCCCAACTTCGAATGCTCGGCGTCAATCTCCATCACCACCAGACCATCGGGCGTGATCCGCGGTGTTACCGCGACGATCAGGCCGACGGGGGTGTATTGCACGCCGGTCGTCGAGCCGGTCAGGCCGACCGTGGTGTTGCCGACGAGGGGCACTCTCTGTCCGACCTGGATGAAGGCCGGCTGGTTGTCGAGCGTCATGATCTGCGGACGGCTGAGAATTTCCAAGCGGTCCCGCTCGCGAAGCGCCCGTAGCAGCATGTTCACCGTGTTGCTCGAGAGCGAGAGCACCAGCCCGCCGTAGCCCAGGTTGCTGTTGGACCGCCCCATCGCGAAATTCGACAGCCCCTGGTAGCCCAACACGGGGGCCGTCGCGATCGACGTGTTGCTGCCGCTGTTGGGCAACGCCAGGCCGACGACGGGACCGGCGGCCGTCGAGCCGGCCGCCGCGGCGCCGACGGCCTGGTTGTTGTTGAAGTCGAAGCCCGGCGAGCTGTTCGCACCGATGATGTTCTGATTCTGAACCTGGATGGAGCCGCCGGACGCCTGTGGAATGGTGGTTGTCGTGGTCAGGGTCTGGAAGCCCGAAAGCAGGCTGCGGTCGAAGAGCACGGAGCTTTGCAGGCCGGCCTCGATGCCGAACTCGTCGTAGTTGGTCAACTGCACCTGGGCGATCAAGACCTGGATCATGACCATCGCCGCCCGCGCGTCGAGCTGCTGGACGATGCGCTCGATCTCCTTGAAGAACCTCGGCGTGGCGCTCACGATCAGGCTGTTGGTGACGACTTCGGGAACGACGACCACCTCGCGCTCGATCTTCTCGAAGGGGCTGAGCAGGCCCGGCGTGGTCTGCGTCGTCTGCCGCTCCTTTTGCAGGTAGTCGTTCAGCGCCAAGGCCACGTCCATCGCGGGGGAGTTCTTGAGCTTGTAGACCACGCTTTGACGTTCGCGGACGTCGCTGTCGTCCAAACGCAAGAGGATCGCCTCGACCACAATCAAGTCGCCGGCCGAGCCTGTGGCGATGATGCTGTTGGTGCGGGCGTCGACCGAGAACCGCAACGGCGCCCCGCCGCCTTGCTCACTGGTGACTTGGGGCTGCATGTCCGGTCCTTGCTCGCCCATCGATCCGCCGCCCGGTCCGCCGCCGGCCGCCTGGAACAGGTCTTCGAGCATACTCGTCATGCTGGTGGCGTCGCCGTTGAGCAAGGTAAAGACCTTGATCTGCGCCGGGGCGGATTCGGCCTGGTCGAGTTGGGCGATCAGCGCGGCGAAGAGCTCCATGCTTTCCGCCGGCGCGGAGATCAGCAAGGAATTGGTCTTGGTGTCGGCGGTCACCCGCACGTCGCCGAGCGAAGCGGTGCTGAGCTGTTTTTGTCCCTCGCCGTCGACCGAAAGGAATCGCAGCATGAGCGACTTGGCCTGCTGGGAGGCGGCACCGGACGGGACGGCGGACGTGGCTTGCGGTTGCGGCGGTTGGCCCTGCGCCCCTTGACCGCCTTGACCGCCTTGGCCGCCTTGGGCGCCGCCGCGCCGCGGGCCCGTTGGCGCCGGCTGGGGCGCCGGCGCGGCCGGCGCCTGCTGCGGGCCGAACGAGGCATCCGACATCCGCAGCGCCTGGTTGAGCACGTCGGCCAATTCGGCCGCCGAGGCGCGGCGCAGACGAAACACGCGCAGATCGTTCACCGTGGCGCTGGCGGGCTGGTCAAGCCGCTTGATGAGCTGCGTGGCTTCGACCAGGTCGCGCGGGCTGGCCTGCACGATCAAGGCGTTGGTGCGGCCATCGGCGGTGATGTTGACCCGCGGCGCCAGCCCGGTCGCGCCGGCGAAAAACTGGTTCAACGTGCCTGCCGCGGCCGAGGCCGTCGCGTGCCGGAGGCGGAAAACGTCGAACTGGCTCTTGGGACCGCCCGGCTGGTCGAGCCGTGTTACCAGATCGATCACGCCCCGCACGCTCTCCTTGCGGCCGATGAGCAACAACGCGTTCGGCCGGACCAGCGCCGTGATACTCACCCGGCCCCGCCGTGGCCCAAGCTCGTCGTTGTAGAGCGGACCGATGACGTCGGCCATGGCCGCGCTGTCGACGTGGAGTAGATGGTGGACCTCGACGACCGGCTCGGTCTCGAGGCTCAACCGCTCGATCTCCTCGACGAGTTGCATCACTCGCTCGACGTCGCGCTGGCTGCCGCGAACGATGATCGCGTCGAACCCTTCGAGCTGCTCGATTTCGACCGGCCCGCTCAAGGCGGCGTCTTCTTCGTCGTCGCCGGCCGCATCGGGATCCGTTTCCGCCCCGCCATCGTCGGTTTTCGGCTGGAACATGCGGGCCAAGAGCGGCGCCGTGCCTTTCTGGACGCGCCGCGCGGCGAGGGGCGGGCCGGGCGTCTTCACCGCCAGGAGCGCGTCGCGGACGAAGGGCGAGGCCGCGCCCCGCAGCCCGACCACGCGCGTGTCGCGCTCGGCCGTGCCGCCGGCGGCGTCGAGCGCCTCGATCAGCCGAGCGCAGCGCTCGGCGTGTTCCCGAGCGCCGCGGACCACGACTTGAGCCGGCCGGCGGTGGAGATGGATTTCCAGTTGCGTCCCGCCGGACAGTCGCATCATGTACGACGTGACGTCCTTGTCGGTCGTCGCCATGGGCGACAGCTTGCGGCCACAGAGCGCGGTGAGCCTGGCCGCCAGGTCCGCCGCCGCGAGGCGCGCCAGCGGTACGGTAACCGTGTCGCGGGTGGACTCACGCGCCGCGGATTGACCCGCTGGGGTCGCGGGGTCGGTCGGCATAGCCTGTGAGGCGGCCGGGATCTTGCCCGTTCGGCCGAGTTGCCGTGCGATCTTGGCATGGACCAGCGGAGTGGCCACCACAATCACTTGCCCGCTACGCGCGTCGGCCGCGATCCGCGCACCCGACGGAGCGAAAAGCTTTTGCAAGTCCGCGGTCAACTGAGCCGCCTCGGCTTGGCCACAGTCATAGGCCCTGACCTCCGGCGTCTCGGCCCTGGCCGACGGTTGGCGCGACGGGCCGGCACGTTCGAGTTGCCGTCGTTCCTGGCCAAAAACGACGGCCGGGCCGGACAACGCCAACCCAATGGCGAGCCGGAAAAACCATCCCCGCCCCGCCGGCGGACGGGGGGGTTGATGCATGGATGTGTTGAGCACTCGATGTGTTCCGTCGAGTCGCGTGCTCCCGGAAGCACGCGACCCCGCCCATGGATTGCCGTTAGCCAGGATTATTCATGGTTCCATAGCTGGCTTCGCAAGAAGTCAGGCCGTGGACGCGAGTTACGCCAGAATTCTTGCGAATTCTGCTACAGCACAGTGCGCGAGTTCTCCCCCTGACCATGAATAATCCGGGTTAGCCCAAGGGTGCCTTGGGCGCAAAATCTACGTAACAGGAATAATCGGCACATTCATCCCAAACCTCCAGGAATAATCGGATGCATTATTCATCAGCCCGTAGCTGACTTCGTGAGAAGTCAGGTCGTCATTACGTGTACGCAGGGCGTAGCACCGAAGGTGTGTCATTCGATAGCCCAGGGCGGCGGCTTGCCATCGGCGCGCAAAGGCGGCGATGGCGAGCCGGCCGGTCAAGCCTCGCTCTGCTTTCAACAGCTTAACCGAATTGCCAAAGAACCGAAACGGGGGCTTCAGCCCGCGTCCCCTACGCGGCACTGCCTAAAAACTGAGCACCAAAACCGCCCGCGCCAGCGGCTGAAACGGCTGGCAAATCGGAAGAAATCCTTGACGCAAAAAACTGTTTTCTATGGATTTTCATAGGGCTTTTTCGGTGGGCGGTTCCCGCGTCGTGGTTCATCGCGCTCATCGTTTTGGCAGCGGGCTGCCTACGGTTTGAGCGGCTCTGCCCATAAACTAGGCACGACCTCCGCGTGCCAATCCGGCATCATTTTGACAGGTGGGAGGCCCCACCCGCGACGCCGGGCGCGCGGACTGGCGACCGCCGCCCGCGAGAACGGCCCATTCGGTTAGTATTTTTCGGCAAAATCGCTGCATTGGCCGCCGATGGGCCCGGCTGCGGGCCGATCGCGGTTGCGGACGCCGGAGGGTCGTGATGGCTTGGCCATATTCGGCATCGACCATTGCGCATGGGCCGCCATCAACGACAAGCCCCCGCAGCCGAGTGCGCACAGGCCCATGAACAATAATACGCATGTCCAGTCAGGTGGGCAAGAGGGTGTTAAAAATCCATTCCAGCCCCCGCTTACCTGGGAATAGAAGGAGGGTAATTCAGCGTCCGGAGCGTCCGCACACCTGTGGGGGGTGGCAATTAGTCTTTCGCAAACTGTTTCATCTATTCGACTTGCGCAATGGATGCACGCATGCGCCAATGACCTTGGCCCAAGGGCAGCGTCCGCACACCAATGGGGGGTAATAGGTTGCACGTCGCAAGTAGTGTGCGCCATTGGCCTTATGGCACGAGCTTCGGATCGCGGCGGCATCACTTCACGCGGCGGCAGCGTCCGCACACTTGTGGGGGGTAACATACCGCTGCACGAGGTGCTGGCCCCTGTTCCCTGTTCCCTATCAAAGGAGAAAGGAGAAAGTTCGGAACAGAACGGCATCGACACGAACCCGCGGCGCAAGCAAGGCAGGTGCCGAAACAGACACGACGGCAGACAAACCACGAAACACGCGGAACGCACGAAAAACCGAAGGCGACACGGGCAGGTGGGGCACGAACCACGAAACACACGAAATACACGAAAGCGGAAAACGATTGGACGGAAAAACAAGAGCGTCATCCACAGATGTCGCAGATTTCACAGATTGTCAGCAAACAAATCTGTGCAATCTGCGTAATCTGTGGATGACCTTCCTCGTTCTGTCAATCACGTCCGGCGACGGGGCCGTCTTTTGGGCGTCGGGCTTCCTTGCCGATTGCCTGCACCCATTCTTGGTATCCGGCCCCAGTGGAACCGACGCCAACTGCAGCAACTGGCCCGGCACGATCGCCGTCACCCCGGGCGCCGCCTTCGCCCCCGGCTCCTACCTGCCGGGCTGGGCCTGCTTCATGGCGCCCACCGGCCTGCCCATCCAGCCCGCCAAAAGGCTCTGCTCGGGCGGCGGCAACGTCGGCGGCGGCGCGGCGGGCGGAACACGCGGACCAAGCGGCCTCGGCGCCGCCGGCGATTCCGACTGCTCTTGCAAGTGTGCCGGCGGCAACACCAACCCGCAGCGCAAGCTCGGGGGGTCCGCGGGGCGGCCCACGAATCGGTAGGGATCATTTTCACGAAAAAAGCACGCTCGTTGCGCAGCAACGAACATGCAAAAAACAAAACGGCAACGAAGCGAAAAAAAACGACTTCCGAATACCCCATGACGTCTGAGCGAGCCGCGTAAGCGGCATCCAATTGCCCCCCATCCTTCGCCCTTCCCCACGCTCTTTTGGATCTCTTTGGGAGGGGTTTCGGAATCGTTTTTTTTC
>DATKSN010000225.1:0-45278 GCA_035531595.1 Pirellulales bacterium
ACCCGAAGCTGCTCAAGGTCATCGAAACCTTCAGTGCCGAGAAGAAGATCGTGCCGGGCCGGCCGCCGCAGGTCGGGACACCCAAGTCGATCGTCGGTATTCCCTATGACATCCAGGCCATGCCCGTCGAAGTTCGCCGCCCGTCGGTCGGCGCGCCTTATGCGCAGCGTAGCCTGTTAGGCGTTAGGCGTTAGGCGTTAGGCATGTCGCCGTCTGGCTTTTTTTTCGCCGCGCATCTACAACGGCGGCATGGATTACCGCCGTCCATTGCTCGTCGTTGGCACCGCGAACCGTAAGAAGGGGCTGGAACTAACCGAGTTGGTCGCGCCACTGGGGCTTGAGCTGCGCACGTTGGCCGACTTTCCCGATGCGATCGCAGTGGCCGAAACGGGTGACACGTTCGCCGCCAACGCGGCGCTCAAGGCCGGCGAACAGGCCAAACACCTGGGCCAGTGGGTGCTGGCGGACGACAGCGGACTGGCCGTCGACGCGTTGAGCGGCCGGCCCGGCGTTTTTTCGGCGCGCTACGCCGGTCCAGAGGCCAGCGACGAGGAAAATAACCGCAGGCTGCTGGCCGATCTGGCCAACGTGCCGTTGGCGCGCCGCGCGGCGCACTACGTCTGCCACGCCACCTTGGCCGATCCCACCGGCGCGATCCGCGCGGAAACCGAGGATTATTGCCACGGTCGCATCATCTTCGCCGACGAGGGCTGCGGTGGCTTCGGCTACGATCCGCTCTTCGAGATCGTCGAGTACCACCGCACGTTTGGCCAGCTTAGCCCGGCCGTCAAAGCCTGCCTCAGCCATCGCGCGCGGGCGATGCGCCAATTGCTGCCGGTGTTCCAGCGATTGCTGGCGACCGGCCAATGGGTGTGAGGATGAGGCGCGATGCGACCGCGCCGATCGCCGCCGAGGAGGTTATGCGCGTTGGAAATCCGCCGCGGGCCACGCCGCCCAAGTCAGATCAAGACTCGATCTTGAAACGGACTCTTGTTCATTCAGTGACTGCGCCGCCAACAACGTATCGCTGTCGGGGTTGATCTGCTCCACGAGATCGGGGCTATGGCTGGTGACGACGACCTGAGTGTGCGAGGCGGCCTCGCGAAGGGCGTCCATCAGCGCCCCCGCCGCCGCCGGATGACCCGTGCTGCGCCGGCGAACCGCGTCGACACCGCCGCGGGACTTGATGGCATGGTCGAGCGAGGTTTGCAGACCGTCGACGACGAACCGCAAGGCGTCGAGGAAATTGCTCTTACCCGAACCGTTCCGGCCAACCAACACCGTGAGCGACCCCAAGGCGACGTCGCACTTGCCAATGCTCTTGTAGTTGTCGATCCGAACGCGGCTTAAGAATGGGGCGGCGAGACCTCCGCGTGATCCATTCGTGTTTTGAATCAGGTTATCCATCCGAAGTCTCTTCCAAATCGTCGCGCCAGGACCAGTACGCCGTGGTAGCCGGACTCGCTGGAATTCGGGCCGGTCTCGACTCCCGTTCTTCTTCGTCCGCAGTCACGCCGCCAAGAGCGGCATCACATTCAACTCTTGAGCACTTTCGAAAACCTTCAATCGCTCGGGCAGGAGCCGGCTCTTGCCGCGACTCGGTCCGGCGGCCCCGTTCGACTTGGAACGCTCGAAGATCTTCCGCAAACCAGCGATCACGCCGCGCAATTCAACGGCCTCAACCGTGCGCTCAAGGCAATTCAACTCCTCGACCATGTGGCCAAACTGCTCTTCGCGCCCCAGTTCGCATGCGAACGTCGCGCTCAAGGCCAGCGCGGCCACGCGTTGCTTGGGTGCGTGCCCGGCGACGACGTCGACGACCGGCCGCAAAACCTCCAGGGCGCGCCCCTGGTCCGGCGGACTGCCGTCCGTACCTTGGCCCAAGGCGTTGGCCAACATGATCCGGACCTGACCGGCGTTGGCAGCCTGGGTTTCCAGGAAGTTCTCGCCCAGCGCGACGGCCAGGTCCGGCCTGCCGCGATTGATGTGGAGATTGCCAAGAATGGCAACCCGGTTCGCGTTGCCGGGACCGAACGTGACGGCCCAGCGGAGGTGTTCTTCGGCCAGGTCTTGACGTCCCAATCCCAACGCCTGGCGGAAGATCGCGTAGTGCAAGTCCGCAAATCCCGGAAGGTCTCGCAATCGCTCTTGCAAGAAGCGTAACGTGTCTTCATCGGGCCGATTGAGCTCGTGTTCCGCGCCGAATTCGGCGAGGAACCGCCGTTCTTTCCGCTTGAGTTGTTTGAGTCCCTTATCGCATTCCCCCAGCGCCGCGTGCAAATCCCTGCGATTGGCGGGCACATTGCCCTGCGCGATCAATCCGTGGACGATCTTCAGGATTTCGGCCGCTCGGCCGCTCGCTGTCGCCAGCAGGAAGCAACTCGCCGCCGAGAGCCAATCCTCGGCCGCGTCCGCGTGGCGCCCCGTGTCGAGAGAGATCCTCCCCATCCGCTCGCGGCGGGCGCCCGCCTGCAAAGCGTGGCTCGCCGCCTCCGCGAACCGCCCGAGGACGCGGCGCGAATCGTGGTCCACCAGATCGTTGGACGATTCCAACTCCAGTTCGTGATAGTCGAGTTCTTTGGATTTAACGCGAATCACGAGTGCAATCCCTCCGTTCGGTTGCGCGGCGCACGCATAATCGTCACACTCACCCAGCGCTTGGTCAGGGTCGGGTTAAGATCACTTTGCTCTCGCTTCATGGCGAACAGCCCAGGTAGGCCGCCTTTCCAACGTCCCGCGATCTCAATCATCTCCGTCCGCGAGCCGTTCAGATAATAGTCGTGTCGCGTTCCGGGAGCGGATCGCCGGGTGAACCGCGTCTCGGGTTCGATTTGGGCCATGACCGCGACGGCCACGACAACCGCCGCCAACTCCACTCTCATCGCCTGATCGTCATCGCGTTCGCGGAGGTTTGCGATCTCTTCGTCAATGTCGGCGAAATGCCGCCGCAGCGCCGCCAGATCCCATCTTAACACAAGTTCGTCGTCAATTGTGGCATCACCTGCCGACTTCCTCGATTTTAACTCGATCGAACACCGGTCAACACCCGGTTTTCCCAACGTGACAATGGCGGAGGGGATATACCTGTGCAGTCGAAACGGATGTTCGAAGAGGCGAACCAAGTCGTACTCCATCGAGGGCGGCCCTATTCCGGCGTTCCAGTCGTTCGCGGGGATTATACGTCCCCGCGTTGGAAGACGGGAGACGTGTCCCGTGCGACGCACATCTCACCTCGCCGCATTCGACGACAGTGGTTCCTCCTAACGTTAGGGGATGGGAATCGATGAACACGATGCTCGACACGATTCTCGACGAGATCGCTCAGTTCGAGTGCGAACGCGGCGGCCGGAAGCCACGACTTCTTCGCTTACCGACCTGGGACGCGCTCGATCTTGTTAAGGAGCGCGCGGACGTCTACCCTACGCTTGACGACGTGACCCTGATCGATGGCGTCGCGATCGAACGCGGGGGAACCCGTCGAGAACTCGTTGCGTAGGTTCGTCTCGGCGGGGGCATGTGCTGCCGGACAGCCGTTGGCTTGGCGTTGGACCGTGACCGCTAAATTCGCCAGGTGCCCCGGCGGCGCCCGCTTCTCGGCTGGGAAGCGGGCACCACCATTGACCGTTCTTGATGGAAACCATCAAGCTTGCAGACGGGCGCAGCCGCGCGTCACTGGGCATGAGAATGGCGTTGGCTGCCGACTCGGCGGCCGCGGCGCCGGCCCATTCGCCGGCCCAGTATCCGCAGATGCCACCGAGCACCCCGCCGATCGCCGCACCGATCGGAGCCCCGACGCCGCCAAACACGGCCCCTATGGCGCCGCCCGCGGCCGCGCCGCCCTTGGCGCCCGCCGCGGCGCCGCCCCACCCGCCGACGAACCCACCCCCATTCCCCGCGTGTTTCACCACGCGTTCATGCTGGCCGATTTCGCCCCTCGCATGACGACGCTCGACTTGCATGGCGTCGTTCACTCGCAGCCCGCCATCCACGACGACACCGACCACCACCGTGGTCTTGGCCGCGCCCCGCAAGATCTTCCCGCTCGCACCGCGCGCCGCGGCCGACGCACCCTCGGCGGAGCCGGCAACGCCCTTGCCTGTCGCGGCGCCGGCCTTCCCAGCGCCCTTCAATGCCTCTGCCGCCATCTTCCTTGCGGCCTTGGTCATTCCGACTGACTGCTCGATCATAGTCGTCGTCGGTTCTCCCTGGATATGGGACGTCCTGACGACGTCGACCACCAGTTCCCCGCGCGAGGCGGCATGGAGGATTTCCTGCGCGGCCCTCTTCTGTGGCGGCGTGGCCTTGGCACTCGAAAGTACCCGTCGGGCTGACTCAACAGCCCATTCGGCCGACCCTTGCGGATGGCCATAGGCATGCCCAAGCTGCCCGGTGCCCCCCTTGGCCTCGAACACGTGGACGGAGCAGGAGAAAAGGGTATCACGCAGCCGGACGACTGCAAAATGGCGGTGACGGGTATTCACGCCCGTGGTATACTGAACGGCGAAAGATCGACATAACGGCCCGCGCCTTTGGGATGATTATGACCCTGACGATTGCTCTGCCACCAGAGACGGAGAATAAGCTCCGCGCATGCGCTGCGGCGAGCGGCCAGGATATTACCAGCTACGCTCTCCAGGCCATTGAGGAAAAACTTCAGGCACGCTCCAGCGTCCCCATCGACGAGATCCTGACACCACTGCGCCAGGAATTCCGCGAGAGTGGCATGCCCGATGAGCAACTCCACGATCTTCTCGCGCAGGCGCGAGACGAGGTTCGCCGAAAGAAGCGGGGACTGCAGTCTCCATGAGCACGAACGTGCCTGGGGCGGTTTTTGATGCAGTGGTCTTCCTCCAAGCGATGATCAACGACCAGGGGCCAGCTTTTGCGTGTTGGAAGCTCGTGAGTGAGGGCAAGCTTACTTTATTCGTCAGTCCGGTGGTCCTGGAAGAAGCCAAGGAAGTGGGCAACCGTCCTGCCTGCGGTGGAAGTTCAGGAATCTCACTCCGGAAGGCGTGGATGCCTTCTTGCACGACGTTCGGGCCAAGGCAGTCCACGTCAGCGATGTCCCCAACGTCTACTCGTACCCACGCGACCCGGATGACGAACCGTACATCGATTTGGCCATTTCGACCGCTTCCCGCTACCTTGTCACGCGTGACAAGGACCTCCTCGACTTGATGGCGGACGAAACGTTTTGCCGGCAGTTTCCGACGTTGACGATTCTCGATCCTGTCTCCCTGCTGCGTGAGCTGGGCGTCCAAAGGAAACCGGGGTCTCAGCCAACCGAGGAGCCGTGATCGCCGCTAGTAACGGCAATTGCGGCGCAGCGTAGACGGCCAGGGCGTTCAGGTACTTCAGATTGAATTGGAGCAAGATGACGTTGGCCTTGGCGATTCCCCGCCCGCTGACAAACGTGCCTCAACAATTCAGCGACGAGATCGTTGCCGCGCTTCAGCCCGCGGGTTTGTTCGACGTATCATTCGCCGGGTTGTCGGCGCCGCGGATGTCGTCGTGGTTTTCCTTTCGTCACCTTCTCCGCCGCCCATACCGCCAGCTTCTCGCGAAAGATCTTGGCGTTGTGCCGAACGTCGACCGGAAATGATGGGTGCCAGAGAAACGTCTCAATTTCCGCCGTCAGTGGCCGCTCGCGGGCCAATGCGCGCAACTCGGCAAACAGTTTCCGCTCGGCCCTCGCATCGGCCGGCCGCCGGCCTGGGCGGGGTTCGACGATGATCACCGGCTGTACTTGATCCGCAGGGCCAAGACCGACCAGCGCACAGCGGAAGACCGCGGGGTGGTTGTTGAAAATCGCCTCGCACTGCTCGGTAGAGAGCGGCCCCCGCGGCGTCAAGACCCGCTGGGCAAGCCGGCCGCAGTACCAGAAACGCTCGCGCGCGTCGATATAGCCAACGTCGCCCATGCGGTGCCAAACCGTCGTGCCGTCGGCAATTTTGGCTCGCGCGTTCGACTCGACGCGCGTGACGTACTCGCTGGTGACGACCTCGCCCTTGACAATCAACTCGCCGATCGCGCCCGGCGAGAGTTCTTCCGTGTCGGCGATGGTAGGCAGTGGGCCATCGACCGCGCGGATCACACGCCACTCGATGCCAGGAAACCGGCGGCCGACGCAAACGCCGGCGCCACGGCGCGTGGCCGCCGCCGTGTCGCCGAGCACCTCGGCGGCCGAGATCGACGCGACGGGCAAGGCTTCGGTCGCCCCGTACGGTGTGTGCATCTCGCAGCCCTGGTCGAGGCACTCCTTCATTTGCTCCAATACCGCGACGGGCACCGGCGCGCCGGCCGACAACACCCGCCGTAACGTACGTAGTCGGATACCACGCTCGACACAATAGGCGCCGACTCGCTGCCAGACGGCCGGCGAGGCGAAAGCCTGCGTCACCCGGCAATCGTGGATCGCCTCGACGATATTGGCCGGGTCGACCGTCGCGGGGCGCGAGGCGTCCATAACGGGTACGACCGTCGTCACGCCCATCGCGCAGTTGAACAGGCCGAACAAGGGGAAGCCGGCCAGGTCGATGCCGCCGGGCTGGATACCGTAACGATCGCGGATTTCCGTGACCTGGTGGTCGAAATTACCGTGCCGGTAGAGGACGCCCTTGGCCGGCCCCGTGCTGCCGGAGGTGAAGATGATCGCGGCCGGATCGTCGGCCCCCGTCGCGGCAAGCTGCGCGCTTGGAGCACTGCGGCGCATGCGGCTGATCGTCGTGCCACCCCAGAACCAGCGCCGCCCGAGGGTGACGTGAAACCGCGCCCGGCGGAACCGCCGTCGCAGGAGGCATCGTACCGCATGAACGGCCGGGACGGCGATGAAGCCCTCCGGCTCCGACTCTTCCAGACAACGGACGAGGCCGCGTAGACCCATTCCTGGATCGACCAACACGGTCACGGCGCCGACCTTGAAGAGCGCGAATACGAGCGAGATGAAGTCGAAACCGGGCCGGACCAAAAGCGCCAGCCGCGTGCCGGCCGTGACACCCATTTCGCGCAACCCCAGTGCGAGAACGTCGCTGTCTTGGTCCAACTCGCGGAAGGAAAAGCCGACATAGCGTCGCCGGCCGTCGCGGTCGCGGCCTTGCGGCTCGATCACCGCCGTCGCGTGGGGCCACGCTTGGGCGGCGGCGGCCAATCGCGCGGCGACGTTGACGATTTCAGCCATCCCCTAATCCGGATCACTCCGGGAACAGCTTCGTCGAGAGGTAGCGTTCGCCGATGTCCGGCAGCACGACTACGACCAGCTTGCCGGCGTTGGCGGGTCGCTTGGCGACTTGGATCGCCGCCCACGCCGCGGCGCCGGAGCTAATGCCGCTCATCAGACCCTCGAGCTTGGCCAGACTGCGCGCGGTCTCCATGGCGTCGTCGTCGGTCACGAGCACCACGTCGTCGATGATGTCGAGGTTCAGCACCTTGGGAATGAAACCGGCGCCGATGCCCTGGATGGTGTGCTTACCCGGCTTGAGAGGCTCGCCCTTGCGGGCTTGCGTGATGACGGGGCTGTTGGTCGGCTCGACGGCGATGATCTGGACACTCGGCTTGCGCTTCTTGAGCACCTCGCCGACGCCGGTGATCGTACCGCCGGTGCCGACGGCCGAGATGAAGACGTCGATTTTGCCGTCGGTGTCGCGCCAGATTTCCTCGGCCGTGGTCTTGCGGTGGATTTCCGGGTTGGCCGGATTGTTGAACTGCTGGGGCATGAAGTAGTGTTGGTTCGCGCCGGCCATTTCCTCGGCCTTGCGGACGGCGCCGGGCATGCCTTCGGCGGCGGGCGTGAGCACCAGTTCCGCTCCCAGGGCCTTGAGCATCCGGCGGCGTTCGAGGCTCATGCTCTCGGGCATGGTCACCATCAGCTTGTAGCCACGCGCGGCGCAAACGAAGGCCAGACCGATGCCCGTATTGCCGCTGGTCGGCTCGATGATCACCGTGTCGGGCTTGAGCTTGCCGTCGCGCTCGGCGGCGTCGATCATGGCTCTGCCGATACGGTCCTTGACGCTCCAAAGCGGGTTCGAGCTTTCCACCTTGCCCGCCACCGTGGCCACGCAGCCCTCCGTGACGCGGCGGAGCTTGACCAGCGGCGTGTTGCCGATGCACTGTGTGATGTCGTCGCGGATACCGGCGGAAGTTGCCGTGGCCATAGGAGTTCCTTTTCCCGTTTTCGACTGATCTTGCCTGTGGCGGGGATTATAGCCCAGAAGGCGGGCGGAGGTCAACGCTGTCAATGGCTCTTCGACGGGTGCCGTGGGCTGAGCGTCGCGGCGGCGTTACCGCGTCACGCCGGCGAGTGTGCCTGCCACTAACCTACGACCGCTCTAGCCGCTTGACGGCACGGTGAGCTACAATGGATCGGGCGCCAAGCATCAGCACGGCGAACGGGCTTTGAGGAAAGCGGCCATGTCAACCAGTACGAAAGCGGTCTCGCGCTCGGCGGTGTTCAACCTGCCGAACCAGTTGACAATCGCCCGCCTGGTGCTGTCGTTCGTCTTGTTCGGCCTGATCAGCGCCGCGCAGTCCTTTAGCGCGCCGTCCTTGAGCCCATGGCGTGGCCATCTCTATATGGCCAGCCTGGTCGTGTTCGTCGTGGCCGCCTCGACCGACTGGCTCGACGGCTACTTCGCCCGCAAATACGGCATGGTCACGATGCTGGGCCGCATTCTCGACCCCTTCGTCGACAAGATCATCATTTGCGGCACGTTCATTTGCCTGGTGGCCGACGCGAACTCCGGCGTAAACGCATGGATGGCGGTCGTGGTGGTCGGCCGCGAACTGCTCATCACCGCATTGCGAAGCTTTCTGGAGCAACAGGGGGCCGATTTTTCGGCCAGCATGTCGGGCAAGTTGAAAATGGTCTTTCAGTGCGTCGCGGCCGGCGTGAGCCTGTTCTGCCTGACGTACCCCAGCGATCAACTCCCAGGGAAGTTGCATTATCTGCTCATCGGATCGGTGTGGGCGGCCTTGATTCTCACCGTCTACTCGGGCTTCGAGTACGTCCGCCGGGCAATCGGTCTGTTGCGCGGATAGCCCGGATGTAGCAGAATTCGCAAGAATTCTGGCGCAACTCGCGTCCACGGCCTGACTTCTTGCGAAGCCAGCTACGGGACCATGAATAATCCGGGATAGGCGATGTCTGTTTTGATGCCGTTCACCGTCGCCACGCTCGTCGCAGCCAACCTGTGGCTGTGGTTCTTGCTGGTCGGCCGCTGGCGCCAAGGCCGGGCGCTGGTGCCCCTGGAACCGCGCCGGCCCGTACCTTGGACCGGTTTGGACGTTGCCGCCGTCGCGCTGGGCTATTTTTTGGTGTCGAACATCGTCGTGGCTCTTATGCCGGCGGCCGGCCAACCAATGGTTGCCTCGGGCGAAGCCGACGCGGCGACTGACACCACGCGGACGCCGGCCCGCTTGATGGGTATCGCGGCGGTCAACCTGGCGACACTGGCCGCCGCCATCTTCTGGATTCGCCGACGACGACGCGCGGAATGGGCCGACCTGGGTTTCGACCGGAGCCGGCTCTCGGCCGATGTCCGCCTGGGACTGGCCGCGTTCGCCGTCGTGAGCGTGCCGATCTACGCCATGCAAGCCGGTCTGACGCAACTGACGACACCCAGCGAACACCCGATCGTCAAGGCCTGGCAGGCGACGTCGGAGCCAGGCTGGGGGCTGCGGTTGTCGAGCCTCTTTTCGGCCGTGCTCGTGGCGCCTTTGGCCGAGGAGTTCTTGTTTCGCGTCGTGTTGCAGGGCTGGCTCGAATCGTTGGAGAACGACTCGTGGATGCAAGCCAACGGACCCTCGATCGCCGGCGCCGCGATTCGATCGACTCCCACGCGCCGGCGGTGGTCGCCGGTCGTGCTCAGTTCGGCGATTTTCGCCCTGATACACCTGCCGCACGGTGTGGTGCCGTTGTTTTTTTTCGCGCTGGCGTTGGGCTATCTGTATCAGCAAACGCACCGGCTCTGGCCGTCGATGGTCGTCCACCTGTGCCTGAACGCATGCACGATGGCGATGCTATGGATGGGGCCCAGGTAGGGTGGGCACCGCCCACCAACGAACGGGTGGGCACCGCCCACCAACGAACGCTATTGGCCCAATTCGATCGTGAACCATACGACTCGCGCGCCGCTCTGGGCGATCACCGAATCGTCGGCGTTCACACCCGCGCCGATGTAGCCGTGCGCGTTGTGATAGATGTGGTCGCCGTGGTCGGCGAGGCAGCAGTTCGTCAGGAAGCTGACGTGGAAATCGTCGAAGAGCACGTTCTGGCCGCGGCTCTCGTGGTTCGCGCTGCGGCAGCCGGGCTGCTCTTTTTGCGGCGCATCGGCCATCAGGGCGAAGTTTTCACGTCCGCGGTGCTTGTGCCCGCGATAAACGCCGTCTTGGTAGTAGCCGAACAAGAAGCCGTAGTCGCCCCCCATCCGCTGCTGCAATTCCGCAAGTTCCCGGGGACCGGCGGCCTCAAGTTCCGCGAACGTCGGAACCTTGAATTCGCCGCCGTTGCCGGCCACGACCGAGCCGGGCACGACCGAGCCGGGCACGACCGAGCCGGCCACGACCGAGCCGGGCACGACCGAGCCTGCCGCAGCCGAGCCGGGCACGACCGAGCGGGCCGCAGCCGAGGCCGGGCAAATCAGCCAGGACGGGCTTTCCAGATAACCGAGGCGCGACAACGTGGGAGCATACATGCCCGCCACCGCCAAAGGCCCCTCCGAGGGAACCACTGGAAAAAAGCCGCCATATGCGTCACTGTACTGATTGAGGGCCATCCCCAGCGACCGCAGATTGTTTTGGCAGGCGTCGCGGCGCGCGTCGAAACGGCTGGCGGCAATCGCCGGGAAAACAAGCATGCATGCCGCCACCGCGATGCCGCCCGCCACGATTAAGTCTTGCAAGCGCCATGCGCTCGCCGGCGAGGCGACCGCCGTCCGCCCGGCCGAAGAACCGGTCCCGAATGGCCTCCCGGCCAAAGAACCGGCCGCTGATGGCACCCCGGCCGAAGAACCGGTCCCGAATGGCCTCCCGGCCAAAGAACCGGCCGCTGAGGGCGCCCCGGCCGAAGAAGCCGAAGAACCGGTCGCGGCCCGCGCGGCGACATAGCCGCAGGTGCGCAGCGCCAAACCCGCGGGCGGTTCGTAGGGCTCGGCATCAGCCGCCAAGAGGTCGAGTTTTTCACGCAAACACACAAACTCCGCTTGTAATTTCGCGTCCGCGTTCAGACGAGCTGCCACCGAGTCGTGCTCCGTTGGCTCCAGTGCTCCCAGCAGGTAGCCGAGCAAGTGCTCTCGCATTGCCTAGGTCTCTCCGGATAGGTGGGCGCCGTTCCAAGCCTCGTGCAGCTTGAGAATGGCTGTGTGCAGGCGACTCTTGACCGTGCCGACCGGAACATCCAGTATCTCGGCGGCTTCCCGGTACTTGAGCCCCTGGTAGTAAATCAACGTCACCGCGCTCAGCAGCGGCTCCGGTAACTCATCAACCGCATTTCGCACCCAATCGCGCCGCTCGTCGGCTTCGAGTCGAGCGACGGGGCCCGATTCCTTGCTGACGAGCAGTTCCATCAGTGTGCCCAAGTCGTCGTCGCCGTCGGAGTGGTTTCGCCGGTCGAGGCTGATCATCCGGTGCCGCTTGTTGCGGCGCTGGGCATCGATCGCCTGATTGGTGGCAACCGTGTAAAGCCACGGGCGCACCTTGCGGCCTTCCTCGAACCGTTCGCATTTCAAATGCACTTGCAAGAAAGTCCCCTGGAACGCATCCTCGGCCAACACGGCGTCGCCGAGGAATCGGCGCAAGTAACTATACAGTTCGCGTTCGTAGCGATGCACCAACTCGGCAAACACCTGCGGATCCCCCGTTCGGCGGTAGGCCGAGAGGATTTCTTCGTCGCTCTCGTTCGACCAGCCTGGGGCCACCGATGAGTTTGCTCTTCTGGATACGATCATCTGGCTCATAGTTTTCTACGGTGCCGACGGAGAACGGTTCGCCACAAACGAAAAAATCAGCGAACTATTTCGCGCCCCGCCGGCTTTTACCGCACCTCAAATATAGCAAAGTCTTGATTTGTTGACGATCACAGTTCAAACTGGCCGCCATACTGTCAATGCGGCAGTTTGCCGCCATGCGTGCCACAGTCATCGTCGCTATATCCGCAATTATCGTGCCTCGTCGCCCAGGCCAACCGTGAGAACCTACCGCTGGGCCACTGCCGGAGACGTAAACGCCTTCTTTGGCTTGATCTTGGATAATCTTGCCAACCTGTTCTTGACGGTCAGCATGCTGGCCGCGGCTTACAATTTCCCTGCAATTTTTGCATTGAGTGGCGTTTTCAAGCTCATCTGCGCCCTTGGCGCCGGCTGGATTCGCCGCGTCGTGCCTCGCGCCGGCTTGCTCGGCTCGCTGGCAGCGGTAGCACTGGTGCTGATAAGCTTCCTGCCGTTGGTCGAAATGTTGCAACACCCTGTCGTCGGATTCGTCTCACTCAGAATCATTTTGACGACACTTGTGGCGAGAGTTGACCTTCCCGGCCGGCTTCCGGCCGGCCGATGAGAATGAGACATTCACGGTGGCTGGGGCAGAGCGTAAGCGATGCCCCGGTCGCTATCTAGCCGGGGCATCGCTTACGCTCTGCCACCCCAGCCACCACTTTCTCGTGACAGAATTGTCGCATTGTCGGCCGCGTGAAGTATATCCGAAAACTCGTGCAAATCGACGGCACGCCATCGTGGGATGACCTTCCCAGGCCGTCCGCGGCAAAAGACGGCCTGGGAAGGCCGTCCCACGGTGAGTTTTCGGATAGACTCTGAGAACTTTCTTCAGGGCTTCGGCCGCCGAGGCGGTGGAGGCGGCCGGATTCCGCCGGGGCGTGGCGGCGTCGCCGGGGGCGAGGCCGCTGGCTTCGTTGGCGTCGGCGGGGCAACCGCCGGCCCCGCGACCGATGATTTCGGCGGCATCGCCGCCGGCTTGGCCGGCGGCGGGGCTGTTCGTACCGGCGGGGGCGGCGCGGCGCGCACCTGGCCCTGGAAACCGCCCGGCTGGACCGCCGGCGCACCGCCCGTGCGGCGTTGCCGCTCGTTGAACCGCACGAAGTTCGTCCCGATCTTGATCACATCGCCGTCCTTGAGCACGGTCGGCGCGGAGATCGCCTGGTTGTTGAGCCGCGTCCCCAGCCGGCTGTGGTTGTCTTCGACCACGTACGAGCCGTTGGCCTGCCTTGCGATCCGCGTGTGTTCCGATTCGAGTTCGGCGTTCATCGGTCCCAGGAACGGCAGTGGCAAATGATCGCCGCGCCCCAGGCAAGTGACAGGCTGGCTCAGGATCAATTGCCGCCCGGCGCGGTAGCCGTCGAGCACGGTCAGCCAGGCTTCGCGGAGCACGACCTGCGCCAAACCGATCAAGGCGCCCACGGCCAAGCCCAGGATCACGAAGCCGGCCGCACGGCTCGACATGCCCGAACCGCCCGAACCGCCCACCAGGGTTCCGATCGGATCGAACAGGAAGCCACCCAGCAGGCCGCCCAGCGCGCCGCCGATCAGGCCGTTGCGCAGCTTGCGCGGGGCAAGGTCGTAGAGCCCTTCGACGGCGCCGACGCCCAGCCCCAGAATCATCCAGCCGCAAGCGCGAGGCAAACCAAAACGGAACAGAGTTTCGCCCACGGCGGTGCCCACCGCTCCGGCCATCGCGCCGGCCGCCAGCCCCGGCACGGCGCGGAACACGAGCTGCTTCCACTGGCCGTTGGCCAGGCCCGCCACGACGTTCAGCCCCAGGCCGATCGCGGCGCCGACCAGGCCGCCGACCACGGCCAATTCGCCCACGCCTTCCGCTTCGCCGTGCCGATAATAAAGCCATTCGGCGAGCACCCAGCCGACCAGCGCGGCCCAGCCGCCGATCACACCGCTATAGTAAACCAGCCGAATGAGCGACATGCCTTGTGCGCCGGAACCTTGGAGGCGATTTTAGAACCACGATATACTTCACGCGGCCACCGAGTATAACCGCCGCCGAGACGGATGGCTACCGATTACCGATTCAGGCTGTTGACGTACCGCCGTAATCGTTTTACGCTAGTAGGGTTAAAGACGGTGACGTGCCAATGATGAATTCCTCGAAGCCGTTCAAGGCGTCTTGAATTGGATCGAGCATAACGTGTGAGGGACGTCGCGATGGCCGACATTGCCTATCGATCGGCGTGAGCCCGGAAGAGATCAAAGCGACTTGACCGGTCCCGTCCGTGCGTCAGACGGTCGGCTTCCCGCCACGCCCATTGTGGAGTTCGGATCCGAAATTGCCCTCACTCCGCCCTGGTCTGCGCGTCGGCGAACAGCGCCCGGCTTTCCAGTTCCAAAAGCTCCCTGCGCAACGGCCCCTGCACGCGTTCCAACGAGCGGACGACGTCGCGGTACTCGGGCGATTGCCGGTCGAAGTCGGCGTCGCGGAACCGCTTGACGACCGTCCGCATCCGCCGCGCGGCGGTCACGGTGTCGCCGGCGGCCAGGTCGGCCAACGCCCACCAGTAATAATAAACGAGCTTGCGCGGCGATTCCAACGCGGCCAGCTTGAACGAACGGGCGGCCTGGGCGTATTGTCGCCTCCAGAAGGCGTTCAGCCCATTGGCGTAAAACACACGGGCGTGGGCTTCCGAAGGTTCGACGGTTTTCAACTCGCTCGTCTTGGGGCTGATCGCCAAAGGGATCTCGGCCGCTGGCGCTTCGCTCCCTTCGGCCGGCGGCTCGCTCTCTTGCGTCGCGTGCCTGAACCAGGCCGCGTCGCCGCGCATCAAATACCCGCAAAGACGCTCGATCTCGACCGTCTGACTCTCCTTGAGGACGCGGCCCCGAAGAACCAGGTTGAGCTTGTCGGCTTCGTTGGCGTCGGGGGCGTAGTAGCCGTCGACGATGGCACAGCCGCCCAACCGCGGATCGGTTTCGACGCCGATTCGCAACTCGGCCATCAATTGCGAGTAGGGATATTCGCGGTCGCGCGTGGCGTCGATCGCGTAAGCGCCCGTGCGCAACCACGACTTGATCAGCCGTTCGAGTTCGCGACGTTGCTGGGGGGCGCGGGCACGGTCGAGCACACGGTGGAACACGAACTTGCGTGGCGGTTCGTTACGGTTCAGGGCGCCGGGGTCGCCGCCGTCATCGACCGTAAAGTACAGCCACGCACCGGCGAGCTTGGGATTGGCGACCATGGCCTCGCGGATTCGCTTATCGAGCAGGTTGACGTCGAAACCGGCACTGTCTTGGAAACCGGCACTGTCTTGCGCCGGTGCCGAAGGGGTCGATAGAATCGCGGCGGCGATCACGGCCAGTAGCCCCTGGATTGTCAGTAGCGATCGTCGCACGGTGCGCGGCACGGTGATCCCCTCTGGAGAGAAAGCCAAACTGTGGAGAGAAAGCCAAACTGTAGCCTATTTGGGGGCGGCGGCGATTGCAACGGGCTAGCCCGGATTATTTATGCTCCCGTAGCTGGCTTCGCAAGAAGTCAGGCCGTGGACGCGAGTTACGCCAGAATTCTTGCGAATTCTGCTACGTTCAACGCTGCGCCTTGCTTGCGCCGCGGGTTCGTGTTGGACCATGAATAATCCGGGGTGGCCCGGTCTCCATCACCGTTCGGTCGTCGTCGTAAAGCCATACCACAACTGAACATAGAAATTGGTGTACATGCGCCTTGACTATGAACGCTAGTATATTATAATTGGGTTTAGTGCGAATTTCGACCGAGACACGGGCACCGAATCCCGGCAAGCCACGGTCCCGGCAAGCAACCACTCCTAGCCAACCAAGGAACCCGAACCATGGCCATTTTGGAACAACTGACCGATCGGCAACGCGAGGTTTACGAATTCATCCGCGACAAAATCCGCAACCGCGGATATGGACCGACGGTGCGCGAAATCGGCGGTCAGTTCGACATCAGCTCGCCCAACGGCGTGATGTGCCACCTCAAGGCGCTTGAAAAGAAAGGCATGATCACGCGCGAGCCGAACATGTCGCGGGCCATCACGCTGGCCACCGAGAATGCCGACGGCACTGGCGGCCTGCCTCTGTTGGGCACGATCGCCGCCGGCGTGCTCCACGAGGCGATCACCCAGGACGAGCGGATCGACTTCAGTGAACTGTTCCACGCCGACGACCTGTACGTGCTCAAGGTCAAGGGCGAGTCGATGATCGAAGACCAGATCGCCGACGGCGATTACGTGGTCATCAAGAAGCAGCCCACGGCGCACAAGGGGCAAACCGTCGTGGCGCTGACCGAGGACAACGAAGCCACGCTCAAGCGCTGGTATCCCGAGGGCAAACGGGTCCGGCTCGAGCCCGCCAACAAGTCGATGAAGCCGATCTACGTCACGAACCCGCGCGTGCTGGGGGTCGTCGTCGGCGTGGTGCGGCACCTGAAATAGTCGGGCTGGTGGCGTGGTGCTTTCCCTACGTAGCGTGGGCTTTAGCCCGCGTCTGAAATAGTCGGGCTGGTGGCGCGGTGCTTTCCCTACGTAGCGTGGGCTTTAGCGCTTTAGCCCGCGTCCGTGGTGGGCGGTGCCCACCCTACCTGTAGGAAACGCCCTCCGTGGCGTTCCGCGTCCCGCCAAACGACGTCGCAACCGCTTCACGGAACGCCACGGAGGGCGTTCCCTACAGCACCCAATGCGACGATTCCAGCCTTTGAGCGGGTCGTCATACCGTTCGCCGAACGATCGCAAACCACGCCTTGGGGCCGCCCGCGCTGAACGAAATGTCTTTCAAATTGGGGAGAACCTCGAAACGCACGGCTTGGATCGATTCAATTTTCCAACCCTTGGCGAACGCACGCCGAAGTTCCTTCTTGGAAATTCGCCGCGGCCCATGCGCGCCGGGTTCCTTGTCGCTCAAGCACAACAGGTAAAGCCGGCCGCCTGGCTTGAGCACGCGCGTCAGGCCCTGGACGTAACGCGGACGATCTTCGTCGGAGAACACATGGAACAGGCCGGAATCGATGACCGTATCGAAGACCTCGGGCAAGTCCACCAGCGCCAGAGCGTCCATGACGAGAAAGCCCGCCGGCAGGCCGCGATCGTCGGCCTTTTCCTTGGCCTGTTTGATTGGCGCCTCGAGGTAGTCGATTCCCAAAACCTTGTGGCCTCGACGAGCGAACAACAAGGCGTGCTCGCCGGTGCCGCAACCGGCGTCGAGGACCGAGCCGATGATCTCGTCGGCCACGTCGACGAAGACCTTCTGGGGCCGGCCGATATTCCAAGGCGCTTGCCCCGAGTAAAAGGTCGCGAAGGTTTCCTTGGTCGCCACTTCGTACATCGCTGTTCTCCGCTGATCGTTTTGGAGGGCATCCCCTCCTGGTGATTCTACAACCGCCCGCTCAAGGCCAGGACGCGGGTCGTTGTTATTCTACCGTCAACGTGTGGCGAAATGCGAGTTTCCGCCGCGTTTTTAGCGAAATTAAGCTTGATCGGGTGCTAGCAGTCCAGCACGGAACTTCTCGTCATGCCGAAGGCGGGCCGTGAAGTGGCTGGACACCGTACTTATGGGTGGTTTATACTTCCCGCAGCCGACCATGAGCCGGGAAAGCGGTGGCTGGTGGCAGAGCCTAAGCGATGCCCCGGCTACTAGACAGCGACCGGGGCATCGCTTAGGCTCTGCCCCAGCCACCGTGAATGTCTCATTCGCGACCGCCTTGAAGTCTAGACAGCAGCCACCGTGAATGTCTCATTCTCGACCGCCTGAAGTTTAAGCGAATCGACGCGGGCCGGAAATCGGAGGCCGAAGCGGCCGGATTTTTTGCCGGAACCTAGCTGGTATTTGCGCGCCGACTGTGTACACTGATGAATCGTCGCTAGGCGACGGCGAACCCTTGATGGACCAAAGGTGTGAATCATGGCACGGAAAAACGGCGCGCGGAATCAGGCCGACAAACGGGCCGGCGCGCATGCGATCGAACGGCTGATCGAAAAAAAGAGAATCAAAGAGGCGTACAAACAGGCCAAGCTCTGTTTTCACCAAGACGCCAGTCCCGAAAATCGCCGCCTGGTGGAACGCATCTACTTGTTGAGGATTCAAGAACTGGTGCGCGGCGGAAGTCTGGATGTTGGGAAAGAAGTCGCCAGGAGCTTCTTGGAGTTTGGCGTGACCGACGCGGGCCTGCTGCCGGAGTTCTTGTCGGTCTTGCCCCAGGTGGGGTTGGCCGGCGCGGCGGTTTCGCTTGCGAGCCGGCTGGACTCTCCCGAGGCGCAAGCCGAACTGACCGTGAAGCTGGCGGATCTCGCCGTCAGCCATCCTGATCAAACGCCCTCTTCCAGGGCCGAGTTGCGCGAAGGCGCCCAACGCATTCGCGCGGCGCTGACGGCGGTCGCCGAGGGGAACCACGCCCAGGCGAGCGAGTTGCTCAAGGACATTGCACGCAGTTCACCCTGGGCCGACTGGCGGTACTTCGTGCGCGGGTTGGCGGCCATGCGCCGAGGCGTATCGGAGCAGATAGGCGTATCGGAGCAGGGAGGCGAATCGGAACAGGCATTGGCCAACTGGGAGCGTCTCGATCCCCGGCGTTCGGCGCACCGCATCGCCGAGACGTTGCGGCGCGCCGCCGCGGGCGTCCAGGTCGCCAACGCCGACCTGTCGACGCTGGAAGCGTCCGTATTTGGCGAATCTCTGCTGGGGCGGCTCGATCGGCTGGCGGGGTTGGTGGGATTGGTCCCTCCCAAAGAAGCCGACTGGAGGCGGGCGATCGACCTGCTGCGCTCCCTCTCGCCGGCCTTGCGCCGCGTCGATCCGCGGCTGTCGCAGCGATTGACCGCCTTGTTGCTGGAACCTCTCCGCGGCGAAATGCTCACTCGGAATTTCGAGAGCGCCGAGCGGCTGGCGCGCGATTTCACGGGCGCCGTCGAACCGCTGACGTGGGATCCTCAATGGAACCGCTTTTGGGCTCTTGTCTTGCGGAGGATGGACGCGCCCACGCGGGCCGTCGCCTGCTGGAAGCAATACGCCGACGACTTGGAGAAACACCCGTCGCTCGACCCGGACGAGCGGCGCCGATTGCTGGCCCTGGTCTGGCGGCAAATCGCCGAGATCGACGCCGACATGGTCGACGCCGACTTGCCTTTCGAATGGTTTCACACGAGGCCGGACGATGACGCGAGGCCGGCTGATGACGAGTTCAAGTCGAGCGCCATCGCGGCCCTGGAGAACAGCTTGCGGTTCGATCCCTCGCAGCGCGACAGCCACCAAATGCGAATCGAGTTGCACCAGCAGTGGGGCCAGGCCGCCGCCGTTCGGGCCGCGGCCGAGCGACTGCTCGATGTTTTTCCCGACGACATCGAAGCGTCGCGGCTCCTGATCGAGCACCACATGAGCCAAGACGAGCCTGAAGCCGCGCTGGGGTATATCGAGCGTGTGCAGGCTCTCAAGCCGCTCGACGAGAGTTGCGTACGGCAGGAGCCTTGGGCGTGGTCGGCGCTGGCGCGCCGCCGGGCACTCGAGGGACGCTGGGACGAAGGCCGCGCGGCGTTTGCGCGAGCCGCTCGGATCGAGGATCTTTCACGCGATTTCCGCGCCGTGGCGCGCCAGGCCGCCCTCGAGTTCAAGGCCGGACAAGACGACGCCGCCGAGCGTTTCGTCGGCCAGGCCATGGCGCTGGTGGAAGAGCCGGCGGCCGTTTGGCTCTCGCTGGCGATCGAAGGGGCCAGGTACGAGCTCCCGCCCCAACGGCTGCGGGACTTTCAAGAGTCCTTCCATGCCGCGCTGAGAAAACGGACCACGGGACGAACCGCGGCATTGATGGCCGAAACCCTGCTGGCTTGCGAACTCCATGGCGTGAAGTACCCGGAACTCGATGATCACCGGCGCGCCGTCACGGCGTACATCAGCCGCGCGAAACGCGCCAAGTACGCGCAAGCGGACATGATCCATGTGTGCCAGTTCCTGCTGCATGCGCCGGAGTCCGCGCAAGTCCTGCGATTGTTCATTCGCCGCGGCCTCAGGACATTTCCCCAGTGCGCGACGTTTCCCTTCCTGGACTCCAAGCTGGAACTGTCGAAAGGACCATTCGGCGGCGGCTTCGAGCGGGCGCTGGGCATGCTGAACAAGTCCCTGCGGCTGGCCCAGGCAAGCGCCGAGCCCGCCGACCGCGAGCTCGTCGAAGTCATCAAGCGGCAACTCCTGCGCTTCGACGACGCACGGGAAATGATGGCTAGCATGTGCTTTGGAAAGATGCCGTTCGACCTCGCCGGCATGTTCGATCAGACGGACGACGAAGACCTGGACGACGAAGACCATGGCGACTCGCCGGGCGATGACTTCTTCGGCGCGCCGTACGGCCGTCCGTCGTTCTCATCCAGCGTACCCAAATGAGCGAAAGCAGATCCCGCATGACAGACCCCTTCGAAGAGTTGGGCTTGCCGCGCGACGCGGACGAAGCCGCGATCCGCGCCCGCTATCTGCAACGGGTGCGGGAGTTCCCGCCCGACCGCGCGCCGGAACGCTTCGCCGCGATCCGCGCCGCCTTCGACGAGCTGCGAGATCCGGTCGCCCGTCTTGAGAGACAGGTTTTCCACCTGTCCTCGAACGATTCCTTCTCGGCGCTGGCGGCCGAGCTGCGGCGACGATTGGCGACCGCTCACCTCTCCGTCGACGCGCTGCTGGCGCTGGCCGATCACCCCTGAGGCTTGGCACGATGCTCCCGAACGCGGACGACGAACGGCTCCTGGAACGGCTTGGGCAGTGGGTGCGCGAAACGCGCGCCGCCGCGGATGAACTCGAACGGAACGGCGTCTCGCCGCCCGCGGCGGCGGCGGGGTCGGCGAACGGCCAGGGTCCGGGGATTTACCGGATCGCCGAGGAGTTGACGGCGCAGCGCCACGAAGTGAAGCTGCACACCAAGGAGGCTCGCAGCCTGGAGGATGCGGCGCAAACGCTGCTCGAGGGGCTGGGGCGGGCGATCGATGCCTTGCAAACGATCGAGCCCAAGGAGGCCCAGGCCGCCTGGAGCGCGGGCAACGCGCTGGCGCTGGCGCTGGCCGAACTTGATGAGGCGCTCGAGCGGGGCCGGCTGCAAACCGAAAAAGCCGCCGCGGGGCTGCTCGATGAACCAAGCGACGCTTTCGTTCGGGCGCTCGACGAGTTTCATCAACAACAGTCGCCCCTGCGTCGCCGCCTGTCGGAAGGATATCGCCGCGAACTGGCCCAATGGATTTTGCGGCGCGAGCCCGATCGGCGGCGGCAAGCCCTTTGCGATTCGCTCGTCGATGGTTATCGGCTGATCCAGAAACGCGTCGCCCAGACGATGCTCGCGCAAGGCCTCGCTCGCATCAACGCCGCCGGCAAGCCCGTCGACCCGGAACAGATGATCGTCGTCGAGGCGGTCGACGACCCCGAACTGCCCGACGGCACGGTGCGAGAGGAAATCCGCCGCGGCTACACATGGAACGGACGCGTGCTTCGCTGTGCCGAGGTCCGCGCCACGCGCAACCCCGGCGCGCGGAATCCGGCGTGAAAACGTAGTTTCGAGTTCTTTTTTTCAGGAGTACGAATCATGGACGTGATCATCGGCATCGACCTCGGAACGACCAACAGCGAGGTCGCGGTCATCCAGGACGGGCGGCCCGTCATGCTGGCCCCGGACGGCGACCCGATTTTGCCGTCGGTGGTGGGGCTCGACTCGGCCGGCCGACTGCTGGTGGGCAAGCCGGCCCGCAACCAGTTCGCATTGGCGCCCGATCGGACGATCCGCTCGATCAAACGCAAGATGGGGCAAGAGGTGAGCGTGGCGTTGGGCGAACAGTCGCTGACGCCGCAGGAGGTTTCGGCGATCATCCTACGCACGCTCAAGCAGCGCGCCGAGCAGGCCCTGGGACACACCGTGTCGAAGGCGGTGATCACCGTGCCCGCCTTTTTCACGGAAGGGCAGCGCGAGGCCACTCGCGAGGCGGGGCATTTGGCCGGCTTGGACGTGGTGCGGATCATCAACGAACCGACCGCCGCCGTGCTCACCTACGATCCAAATCCCCCTGAGATGGAGCGGCTGCTGGTCTACGACCTGGGCGGCGGCACGTTCGACGTCTCGATCGCCCAGGTCGAGCAGGGGGTCGTCGAAATCCTCTCCAGTCACGGCGACACCAACCTCGGCGGCGACGACTTCGACCAGTGCCTGCTCGATTTCGTCTGTGATCGTTTTCAGGGCCAGCAGCAGATCGACTTGCGCGGCTCGCCGGTCGCCCGATCACGGTTGCTCGCCGCCGTCGAGGAGGCCAAGAAACGCCTCTCGTTCGAGCCGGTCGTGACGATCGACGAGGAGTTCATCGCCGAGAAAGACGGCGTGCCCCTGAACCTGAGTGTGGAAATCACCCGCGAAGCCTACGAGGATCTCATCGAGCCCATGCTGGCCAAGACGCTCGCATGCGTCGACGCCGCCATGAGCGACGCGAAGCTGCAGGCCCGGCAGATCCACAAGGTGCTGCTGGTCGGCGGCGCCACGCGCACGCCGCTGGTTCACCGGCTGCTTTCCTCGCGGCTGGGCCGCCCCGTGCATTGTGAGATCGAGCCCGACCTGGCCGTGGCCATGGGCGCCGCCGTCCAAGGCGGCTTGATCGCCGGCGTCGACGTTGGGCCCGTGTTGGTCGATATCACGCCCCACTCGCTGGGCATCGAGGCGCTCGGCGAGCGCGACGGCATGCTCTCGCCGTACTGCTTTTCGCCGATCATCGAGCGCAACACGCCGCTCCCCGCCGTTCGCACCGAGATTTACACGACCAGCGTCGACAACCAGGAGGCCGCCCACATCAAGGTCTATCAGGGGGAAGACGCGGACACTCGCTTCAACCACCTGGTGGGCGAGTTTCATATCGAGGGTTTGGCGCGCGTGCCCCGCCGCAACCAGATTCTCGTGCGGCTCGAACTCGACTTGAACGGAATCCTGCGCGTCACGGCCACCGAGCGCGTCACCGAGTTGAACCGGCACGTGGTCATCGACAACATGATGGAGCGCTTCCGGCAGCGGCAGCGGGTCGACGCGTTGGAAAGGCTCGACGCGCTGTTGGCAACCTCGCCCGATTTCGCGGCCCAGGCCGGCTTCTCCAAGCAGGCCGACGATTCCGAGGACGCGCGGCAAGAGGCCTTGGCGTTCGCCCCGCTGGAGGAACCGATCGACGAGGATCCGGAGTTGAGCGCGGCGGTCGCCAACGCTCAATCGTTGATCGAGAAGGCGGGCTTCGTCGAGTCGGGCGCCCATGCCGAGGATGCCGGCGAGTTGAAGGGCCTGATCGCCGATTTGCGCGAGGCCATGGCGCGGCGCGCGACCGACGAGATCACGCGCATCGCGGCCCAGATCGAAGACATCGTATTTTATCTCCAAGATCATTGAGGATCCCGAATGACCCAAAACGACCGGGAACGCCTCCGTTGCCCCACCTGCCGGGCGATTCAGGAGTGGTCCCCCACCTGCCGCCGCTGCAAGTGCGACCTGGGGTTGCTACGGTTGGTGGCCGACGAGTACCACGCGAGCCGGTCGCGCTGCCTGACGGAGTTGGCTCGCGGCCGCGCGTGGTCCGCGTTCGACGCGGCGCGCGAGTGTATGAGCCTGAGCCCCGACCTCGAGTCGCAACAGTTGCTGGCCGTGTGCCTGTTGCTCGGCGGCGATTGGCCCGCCGCGCTGGCGACCGCGCGCCGCGCTTTGGCCGAAGAGACGGCCTCGGCAACGGTCGGGGACTCGTACCTTTCCTCGAACGGTTAAGCTACTCCTGATACTCCCGGAAGGATTGGACCAAGGCGGCGAATGACCTTTACGAAGAAGTCCGGGTAATAGTTGGAAATGTCGCCGTCGGCGTTGACGTAGTCCAGCTTGAAGCCCACGGCGAAGTAGTTCTTGGCGAAGGAGACGATTTCACCTTGGCAGCCATCCAAGAATGCCGCGAATTCGAGTTTGAAGCCGCTGTCGCCGATGATGCGGTTGAAGACGCTGAGCTTCCGCCGCCGAAGGCCGCGTTGGCGATCCGCCCGGTGAGCAAGTGACGGCTGGTCGGATGCCGGGAAACCGGCGCCGCCGGGCAAAGTAGTAGGCACACTCCGTGTGCCGTAACCTTCGGCGAGTCGACGCCGGCGCGGCGAGCGCGCATCACGGCCTTCGCCGCGCGCCTCCGGCGAGTCGACGTCGGTGGGCGGAAAGCTACGGCACACGAAGGGTCGGCCAATCGAAGACATCCATCAACCGCCCGCAAAATCGGCGACACGAGTGATAGTCAGGTGTGTGAAGCTCGTCAGGGCGCGTCGCCCGGACGGCGAAGGCGAGACAGGATGACCAGGGGGAACAGGGGCAAGGGAACAGGTCACAGGTGACAGGCGGAGGGAGGCAGAGGGCCGAAGGAAAGGGGGGGGGCATCGACGCGAGCTCGATGGCCGAATCGCCCGTTTTGCCGCAGCTCTCCATGGGCTGGCGGCAGGGCCGGCAACAGGCGTTCGTAGGTTGGGCTTTCCAGCCTGATGGCCGCAGGATGTGCGTCGTCCACCGCCCTGTCTGTTCGGCGGCGCTCGCCTCGTGCTCGACCCGGCCGGGTAGGGTTGGCAGTTGACGCAATCGTTGGTAGAATCCAATGGTTATTTTGTGATCGTGTGCGGGTTCGATTCGCGCCGCCTCCGCTCGAAAAAATGCTCTCGGTGAAGTTCCTGGAGAGTTTGACGTGGCAATCAACATCAAGGGAATCATCGAAAAGGCTTTTGAACAAGCCTTTTCGAGGGCCTTGGAGCAAACCCTTCAGGCGAAGGCCGAGGATCTCTTCAAATCGGCGTTCGCCAACGGCTCTCCTCTAGCGAAAAAGTTGGAAACGAAGATCGAGGAAGGGTTCCAACGCTTCGTCGAAGAAGGGATCAAGTGGGAGAAAAAGAAGCCCGGCTTCAAGAAATGGAGAGTCGTACAGGTCCATTCCACGCAGATCACCCGCCCAGCCAACCCTCCCAGGCCGAGCGTGAGCCGCAGCAACTCCTTCAATTTGGGCACGTCTTCGGCCGCGATGCCCCGCGCCACGCGAAGATCGACCTTCGCGAAGGGTGGTCCGATGCCCGGAAACCGGCGCCGCCGGGCAACGTAGTAGGCACACGCCGTGTGCCGTAACCTCCGGCGAGTCGACGTCGGCGCGCGGAAAGCTACGGCACACGGAGTGTGCCTGCTACTTTGGGCTACTGCCCAACGCCGCGAGGCGCGTTTCGCCCCGTTGAGCGGAAAGCGAAATCCGCCGAAGGTAAAAACCCCTGCCCACTATGGGGATGAGACCGCTCTCGCGGAAATGGCGGATGATGATCTGTTCGATTCGGTGCCCACCCTACATCATTTGGATTGGTGGGCGGTGCCCCGCATCCGCAACCGCGATCGGCCCGCAGCCGGGCCCATCGGCGGCCAATACAGCGATTCCGCCAATGCAGCGATTCCGCCGAAAAATGCTAACCGAATGGGCCGCTCTCGCGGGCGGCGGTGGTCCGCCCGCGCGCACTGCTTGGGCCGCCCACCCGTCGACCCGATGCCGGAATTGCCATGCGGAGCGGCATTGCACAAACCGCAGGCAGCCAGGTGCCGAACGCGATGAGCCGAAGCACAGTGACGCCGATCGAAAAACGCCCCAAAAACTCCATAGAAATGGGTTTTTGAATGGGATAGGGTATTTCCCATTGGCCACGACGACGTTACACTACCGCCATCAGCGGAACCGCACGGTTGTTCAAGCCGGAACCAACAGCGGCGAATCAATCGACCTTGTAATAAAAAGGGCGGTTGACAAATGTGCGAGCCGGGTTAGAAATCTAGGTTAGTTCGTGAAGTAAAGTCACCAAGGCGGCCGGAACCGGCCCAATGTTCGTGTTGTTCTAGGCGGTTTCGGTCTTTTCTGGACGACCTCGATGGCAGATAAAAAGAAAATGTCGGTGGCCGAGATTTTGGCCGCCGCGCGCAAAGGCGACGCCGGCACCGGGGGCGCCGGGAATGTGCCGCCGCCCCCGCCGGCCGCTGAATCGGCGCCGGAGTCGGCCGCGGTCGACGTTCCAGCAGTCGAGCCGGCCCCGGTTGCGGCCGCGGCGGGCGAGCCGGTCGCTGAACAGGCACCGGCGGCTGAACAGGCACCGGCGGCTGAACAGGAGCCGGTCGCTGAAGCAACACCCGTGAAGGTCGAAAGGCCAGCGGTCAAGGCCCCGTCCGCCGGCGCCGCGGGGCGGCCCAGCGTGGCTGCCATGTTGGCGGCGGCAAGAGCGGGAGGCAAAGCGGGCGCGACTCCAGCGCCCGCCAAAGCGGAAGCAACAAAGCCCGCGGCGGCGATACCCAAGGAGGGTGTCGCAAAGCCCGCGGCGGCGAAGGCGACCGAAAAAACTGCTGAAAAGCCGGCCCTGCCGGCGGCCGGCGGCCCGAAGGATACGGCCAGCATTTTGGGGGCGGCGCGCAAGGAAAACAGGCCTGGACCGCTGTCGAAGGCCGAAGCGGCGGCCAGGCTCAAGCCTTCCGAACCCGCCCCGGCCAAGCCCGCCAAGGGCGCCGTGCCGCCGATGCCGGCCAAGCCCGCATCCGCCAAACCCAAATCCGGCAAGCCTGAAGTCGTCGAAGATCGGCGCGGTTTCCTGGCCTTCATGGCAGGCGCCGGGGCGTTGGTCACCGGGTCGTTCCTGGGAGTCGGGTTCATGTCGCTGGGGGCGACGCTTAGCTTGTGGACCTTGGGATCGGCCCGTTTCATGTTTCCCAACGTATTGGTCGAGCCGCCGAGCAAGTTCAAGGTCGGCTTTCCCAGCGACTTCGCCCCAGGTCAGGTGGAAGAAAAATTCAAGGCCCAGTTCGGAGTCTGGGTGGCCAAGGCCCAGTACCAGGGACAACTTCAGATTTACGCCTTGCGAACGGTTTGCACGCACCTGGGCTGTACGCCGAACTGGCTGGAAGGCGAGCAGAAGTTCAAGTGCCCCTGCCACGGCAGCGGTTTTTACAAGGACGGCATCAACTTCGAGGGTCCGGCCCCCCGGCCGCTGGAACGCTACGCGATCCACCTGGCGGACGACGGACAGATCGAAATCGACAAGAGCAAGATTTTCCAGGAAGAAATGGGCCAGTGGAGTGATCCGGCCAGTTTTGTGCCGGTTTGATGTCATTCTACAACTGACAACCTACTACTACAACTGACAACGTACCACGGCGCCACCTCATGTCACTCGGCGAATCGATTCGCAATTCTCAAATTTGGAAGAGCGTATTTCGGCACCCGATGCCGATCGATCGGCGTAACCGGATCGTGGTGATGCTGACGAACTTCTTCCTGCATCTGCACCCGGTGTCGATCAAGAAACAAGGGATCGCGTTGAGCTACACATGGTGCATGGGAGGCGTGACCTTCTTCCTGTTCCTGGTCGAGACGGTCACCGGCGTGTTGTTGATGTTTTACTACCGTCCCACGCTGCAATGGGCCTACCAGGACATTCTGGACTTGCGCGACGTGGTCAGCCTGGGCATCCTGCGCGAGTTGCACCGCTGGGGGGCGCACGCGATGGTGATCACGACCTGGTTGCACATGTACCGGGTGTTTCTGACGGGCAGCTACAAACCGCCGCGTGAATTCAACTGGGTGGTCGGGGTGATTTTGTTGCTTTTGACGTTGCTGCTGTCGTTCACGGGCTACCTGCTGCCGTGGGACCAGTTGGCGATCTGGGCCATCACGGTCGGCTCGAACATGGCCCGGGCGACGCCGCTTTTGGGGCATGAGGGACCTGGGCAGCAGTTCCTTTCGCTGAAGGGCATCGACATGATCACGAACGCCTCCGACGCCCGTTTCGCCCTTTTGGGCGCCCGCTTCGTGGGCGAGGAGACGTTGAACCGGTTTTACGTATTGCACTGCATCGCCATCCCCTTGGCGGCGTCGCTTTTGATCGCCATCCACTTTTGGCGCGTGCGCAAGGATGGCGGCATCAGCGGCCCGTTGTAAAAAGAGGTTAGCGGTTGGTCCACGCGGAGCGTGGGAACGAGTAACTTTCTCCTTTTAACTTTCTCCTTCCGGCCATGCACCACGACGAGCAGTACATCCAGAGCATCGCCACCGGCCTGGGCTGCTACTACCTGCTGCTGTGCGCGATGAACTGGGTGGCGGCGCTTTGGCTGTGGCGGAAAGGTCCGCTGACCTATTTCCGTCTGTTGGGCGCGATTCCCGTCACCAATGTGCTGGTCTGGCTTTTGGTGGGCATGGTGTTTTTCACCCTGGCGCCGTTCACGATGATCGGCTGGGTGCCGAGAATGCCCCAGGTGGTCATGGCAACGGTGAACTACTTTTCCGCCCCCACATTCCTGATGTCGGGCGCGTTGATCACTTTGACGCTGCTGTTCTTGTTTCGCCGGATTGTGACTCAACCGGTCGTGGCCTGGTCGGCGTTCAACCTGGCCGTGCTCGGGATGGGCCTCTCGATGACCAACCCTGATTTCGGAGCGATCGTCGGCAAGCCCGACAACGTGCCGATCGTGGGGCTGGTGTTCCTCTTGAGCTTCTTCACCTGGCTGGCGACCTACAAGGCCGTTCGCAACGACGACCGCATCCGCCAGGGCTTGCCGCCGTTGGAGAAGCTCGACGACGAGAAGGTTCTGGTCTGGCCCGACTTGGTTTACACCGAGTTGATCTGCATGGTGGCGATCACGGCGCTGTTGTTGGTTTGGGGCATCGCCTTGCAGGCCCCCTTGGAAGACCCGGCGTCGAGCGTCAAGACGCCCAATCCGTCCAAGGCGCCGTGGTACTTTCTGGGCTTGCAGGAAATGCTGGTCTATTACGATCCCTGGTACGCGGGCGTGGTGCTCCCGAGCGTCGTGCTGGTGGGGCTGATGTCGATCCCTTTCCTCGATTTCAACAAGCAAGGCAACGGCTACTTCACGATCGAGCAGAGGAAGTTCAGCTACCTTACGTTCCAAGTCGGGTTCTTGCTGTTATGGGTGGTGCTGATCGTGCTGGGCACGTTCCTGCGCGGCCCGAATTGGAACATTTTCGGTCCCTTCGAGCATTGGGATCCGCACAAGGTGTTGGCCCAGAACAACGTCGATTTGTCGCAGTTCTTCTGGATCGGGTTTCTCAAGTCGAGCATGCCCAAAGCTCCCGAAGGGAGCGGCGACTTGCTGCAGTTCGGTTACATCCTGCTACGCGAGTCGCTGGGAATCATCCTGGTGCTGGCCTATTTCATCTTTCTTCCTCCGGCGATGGTGTTCATCCCGTTCTTCAAACGGATGTTCGTCAAGCTGGGTTTCATCCGTTACATGGTGATGGCGAACCTGCTGCTGTTGATGGCGACCTTGCCCATCAAGATGGTGCTGCGGTGGACCTTGACCTTGAAGTACATCATCAGCATTCCCGAATACTTCCTCAACTTTTGAGTAGGGTGGGCACCGCCCACCACCGTAGGGTGGGCACCGCCCACCAACACGACGCGAGTGACCATTGATCCAGGTGATTCAGGCCGACCGCAATGCCCGCTAACGAACAAACTTGGCGCGACCAGAAGCGAATGCACGTCATTTTCGGCGTCTCGTCGCTGATCATGCTCTTGACCACGGTCTGGATGCTGGTCGCCGATCACAACCGCGAGTGGAAGAACTACCAACGTGGCTTCCGCAACTTGGAACGGTACACGAGCGTCTCCCGCATCAGCGAAGAGGAGTCGACCCACTACTACGCACAGGGAAAGCAACTTGAAACGGCGTTGGAGTCGGCGAGAAGCCAGCCGCCGGCCGCCTCCTTCGTCCGGGAATTCCTGGTCGAGGCTCGTAGCCGCCTCAAAAACGGCTATGACGTCGCCGCGGTCGAGGCGGCATACTACGCGCTGCCCGGCGTCAAGCCAGGCGCCCTCGATGCGGAAGCCGGCGCGGGGAAGCGTGACGTCGAAGCCGGCGAGGGCCGGGACGAACAGCCAATCGACGAAAAGGTCATGGAACGGCGCGACGACCTTTTGGCCGCGATGCGCCGGATCGTCAAAACGGCCAAGCAAAACGAGGACAATCGTCAGCGCAATCTCAAGTTTCGCCGGGCCGATCTCGACGTCGAGCGGAGCAAATACGACATCGCCGTCAGCGAAGGAAAGCCGGAGGCCCTGCAGGAGAAACTGGAAAAGGATATCCAAGCCGTCCAGAACGACGTCAACACGCTCGATGCCGAGTACCAGGACGCCCGCGACCACCGCAACCGCCTGCAGAGGCAGTTGTCTCTGGCCATCGCCGACGAAACGGCCGCTCGCAAGGCGCTCGCCGACCACCAGATGGGCCTCAAGCGCCTGGAAGACGCGCGCGACGATCGCACCAATACCTACGGCAAGTTCACGCTGTTCGAAGCGCCGATCCTCGATGCCTTTGGCCGCCCGCTCAAGGTCGACAATATCTGGTTGCCGCAGCTCACCTGGAACAACAATTTCCGCGACGTGGCCCGCTTCGATCGCTGCACGACTTGCCACCAGGGAATCGAAAAGACGGCGCCCGGTTCGGCCGTCGCGCCCGGCTACGAGTCGACGCACCTGGTCGATGACGTCAAATTGGCCACGCCGATCGAGGCGCCGCGGTTGACGGACGACGATAGCGAGGTTCTCCAAAAAGGGGACGCGGGCTCGACCGAGGAAAAGATCCAACTCAAGCTCGACCATGCCTACGGCCTTCAACTGGCCAAGCAGGGGCTCTTTGATCGCAACGACGCGACGATCAGCGTCGTGCGGCCGGACAGCTTCGCGGCCGACGCGCAGTTGCTGACGGGCGACGTGATCGAAATGATCAACGGCGTGAAAATCATCGACCGGCCCAGGGCGCTGCACTACCTGTTGGAGAACGTCCATTGGGGTCGGCCGCTCCTGCTGCAGATCCGGCGCGGCATTCCGCAGCCTTACAGTTCGCATCCGCGTCTCGACCTGTTCGTCGGCTCGCTCAGCCCTCACAAAGTGGGCGACGTGGGCTGCACGATCTGCCACGAGGGGCAAGGCACGGCCACGCAGTTCAAATGGGCCTCGCACACGCCGAACACGCCGCGCGAAATGGAAAAGTGGAGTCGCGACCACGGCTGGTTCAACAACCATAACTGGCTGTTCCCGATGAACCCCCGGCGTTTCATCGAGAGCGGTTGCCTCAAGTGCCACTTCGAGGTCACCGAGTTGCAGCCCAGCGAGCGTTTTCCCGATCCGCCGGCGCCGAAGCTGATGGAGGGCTACAACATCATACGCCAGTTCGGCTGCTTCGGCTGTCACGAGATCAACGGTTTCGACGGACCGGCGAAGCGCCGCGGCCCCGACCTGCGCGCCGAGCCAACCTACTATGCCGCCGCGGCGCAGTTGCTCGCCGATCCGGCGCTGGCCGCGCTCGACGCCCCGGCCGCGCACGACAACCCGGCCAAGACCGCGCCGGCGGCCGGCGCGTGGGCGGCCGGAATCGAAATGCGAAAGCTGGCCCGCGAGGTGATCGCCCATCCCGAGTTGGACCAGCCGCGCAAGCGGCTGGCCGAATGGATCGGCGACGACGAGGCATTGGGCAAAGCCAACACGGCGGTCGCCAAGCTGGACGACGACGGACCCGACGCGAAGGCCGAACCTGGCAAGCCCCATTTGCGGCCGGAGTCGCATAAGCTTGCCACCATCCTGGGGGCCGACGAGGCCACGCCGGGCCAGTTGCGCAAAGTGGGGCCCAGCCTGCGCTACTTGGGCCGGAAGGTCGACGCGAGGTTCTTGTACAACTGGATCAAGAATCCGACCGACTTCCGCCCCTCGACGAAAATGCCCCGCTTCTTCGGCCTGTATGGCCACCTGCCGCCCGATCCCGTGCTCGACGAAAAGGGCAACCCCAAGCTCGACTCCCGCGGCAAGCCGATCACTCAGGAAAGCGAAGGCCTGAAGAGGGCCGAGCGGTTCGAGCCGATCGAGATCCGCGCCATCAGCGAATACCTGCTCAACGCCAGCCAACCCTTCGAGTACATCGAGTTCAAAGAGGACGTCGAAGCCCCGTCGATCGAGCGTGGCAAGCATGCGTTTGAGCGGCGCGGCTGCCTGGCCTGCCATACGCACAAGGATTTCCCCAATTCCCAAAAGCCGCCGCCGTCTCCGCTCGCGCCTCTCAGCGGCGAAGAGCCAGAAACCAGCGAGGGCGGCGCGGCGGCCGAAACGCCGCATCACGGCGCCACCTCCGGCCACGGCGCGGTTGAAGTTCAGCACACCCAGGGTCCCGACCTGTCGCGAATCGGCGCCAAGCTGCGGCCTGGCCAGGATGGCGCCGCCGCCGAGGGCGAAAAGAGCGACCGCGGAGAACGATGGCTTTACAGTTGGGTTCGCGAGCCGAACCGTTACCATGCCCGGACGGTGATGCCCAACACGTTTCTGGATCAACGGACATTCTGGGAGCGAAAAGACGACGACGAAGAAGGGGCGGCCACCGACACGGCCCGCGATATTACCGCGTACCTGCTCGCGTCGCAGGGGTGGGCGCCCGCCAAAGTGCCCACGCTCGATGACGCTGCGCTCGACGAACTTACGAAGATCTACCTGGCCGCCTCGTACAGCAATCTCCAATCCGAAAGGATTCTCAAAAAAGGGATCGACCCGGACCTGGAGGCGGACACCAAAGGGGATGAGGCGCTTTTGCTCCGCGACGGTGCTGATACCTCGGACGAGAACGCTCTGAAGGAGGAGTTGCGGCGTAAGAAGCTACTCTACGTCGGTCGTCGCTCGATCAGCCGCTTGGGTTGCAGCGGCTGCCATGACATCCCCGGCTTCGAGGACGCCAAGCCGATCGGCACCGGACTGGCCGACTGGGGCCGCAAGGATACTTCCAAGTTGGCTTTCGAGATGATCGTCGAGTATCTCCAAGCGCGTCCGCCGGTGGCCTCGCATGCCGGCGCCGCGCATGACGGCGCGGGCGAGCACGGCGACACGGCTCACGGCTTGTCGGTGCGGGATCTCGACCCCGACACGGGCTATTTCGTCGAAGCGCTTTTGCACCATCAACGGGAGGGATTCCTCTGGCAGAAGCTCCGCGAGCCGCGCAGCTACGACTTCAAGAAAACGGAGAACAAGATCTACATCGACCGTTTGCGGATGCCGAAGTTCAACTTCAGCCAGGCCGAAATCGAAGCGGTGATGACGTTCGTGCTGGGGCTGGTGGCCGAGCCGCCGGCGGCCAAATACGTCTACCAGCCCAGCCCGCGCCGCAAGGCGATCGTCGAAGGCGAACAACTTTTGTCCAAGTACAACTGCGTCGGCTGCCACACGCTGGCGATGGAAACCTGGGAGTTCGACTATGACCCGACCAAGTTCCCCGACCCGCGGCCATTCAAGGACTATTCGTTCTTGATGCCGCATTTCACGCCGGAACAATTGACGGCCTCGAAAAAGACCGACCGCCGCGGTCTCGGACACGCGGTGGTCGCGGGCGGTATCCCCGCCCCCACCCTGCAAGAGGACGACGACGGTAATTTTTACCAGTTCTTTCTTTGGGAGCCTCTTGCGATCAACGGCAAAGCGTGGCTCGTGAACGACGACGTTCCCGTACCGGCCGACAAGTTGCGCAAGGTGCGTCCGCCCCACGGCGGCCAGTTCGCTCGGTACGTTCAACCCATCGCGTTCAAGCTTGGCAAGCCGGCCAAGGAGGCCGAGGCCTGGGGCTATGTGCCGCCACCGCTGGTGCGGGAGGGCCAAAAGGTGCAGACGGGCTGGCTGCACGACTTCCTGATCGACCCGGTTGCGTTGCGTCCCAAGGCCGTGCTGCGGATGCCCAAGTTCAACATGTCGTCGGCCGAGGCCGACAAACTGGTGAATTACTTCGCCGCGGTCGACCGCGTGGATTCGCCCTACCAGTACCATCGTCCGGGTGATTCGGAAACTTTGTCGGACGACGAAGCGTCGCGGCTCGACCACGCGCTGAACCTGGTCACGGAGGGGACGTCGTATTGCGTCAAGTGCCACCTGATCGGCGACTACGTTCCGCCCAAAGATCCTCAAGGGCCCAACCTGTCGCGAGTTTATCAGCGGCTGCGGCCGGAATTCTTGCGTGAGTGGATGGCCAAGCCGGCGTCGAAGCTGCCTTACACGGGCATGCCCAACAATTTTCCGCGCGAGAAAGATCCGAACGAGGCGATGCGCGCGAAGTTGTTCCCAGGCACGAGCGAGCAGGCCCTCGACGGCGTCGTCGATCTACTGTTGAACTACGACGTCTACATGGAGCGGCTGAAGTCGATCAAAGCGATGGTCAAGGAGCCGCCGCCGCCGACCGACGACGAGAAGGCGGCGCAATCGCGCCCGTCGTCCGACACCGCGGGCGGAGAATGAACCATGACCCACTCCAAGGCTAGGATACGAAAACGAGACCGACTCTGTAGGGAACGCCCTCCGTGGCGTTCCGTGAAGCTGGTGCGACGTCTTTCTGGCAGGAACGCCCACGGAGGGCGTTCCCTACAGAACATCGGAACTCTCACGAGTTCCGCTACGAGGCAATCAACGGAGGAACACCCATGTGTAGATCATTTTTGCGAACGGTGGCCCTGGGCGCCGCCGTCACGTATTTGACGGCTGGAACCGCGGCGGCCCAGTGGGGCACGCTCAAGGGACGGTTCGTTTACGACGGCAAGGCCCCGGCGCCGGAGAAGATCGAATCCGGCAAGGAGCCGGCGTGCGCCAAGCACCATCTCGTTTATGAGGAATTGGTCGTGGGCGACGACGGCGGCCTGGCCAATGTCGTGGTCTACGTCAGCAGCAAGAAGTTTGAGATCCATCCGGATTATGCGAAGACCGCCAAGGACACCGTGCGGTTCGACAACAGGCATTGCCGATTCGAGCCCCACATCTTGCCGATTCGCCTTTCGCAGACGCTCGAATTGCACAATTCCGACACCTTCGCTCACAACAGCAATCTGTCGCCGATCCGGGACGAACCCATCAACCCGCTGTTGAGCCCCGGGACCAAAATGGACTACAACTTTCACATCGCGCAGAAGATACCCGTTTCGATCAGTTGCAACATCCACTCGTGGATGAAGGGGTACGTGGTGGTCCGCGACGATCCTTACGTCGGGGTGTCGCAGGAAGACGGGACGTTCGAGATCAAGGATTTACCGGTCGGCGAGTTGGAGTTCACGCTCTGGCACGAGAAGGTGGGTTGGCTGCAGGTGGGCAAGGCCGACAAGAAGGGGAAGTGGAAGATCAAGATTAAGAAAGGCGACGGCAACGATCTGGGCGTGATCAAGGTCGCCCCCAAGGCCCTTGAAAAGAAGAAAAGCGGTTCGGCCGCTTAGGCTCTGCCCCAGCCACCGTGACGCTAACGGATTCGTGGAGATGACCCGCATGTTCGACCATTCGAGGCCCTCTTGGTTGGCATTAGCGCTCTGCGCTCTCGCCTGCGCCGGCTGTGGCGGGCGGGCGATCGGGCCGGTGCTCCTGGTAAATGACGCCCTGGTGAAAGAGTTGCGCGACACGACGGGAAGTAAAGGGACCGAGCCCGAGGAAGCCGAGCCAACGGCGCCGGCCGTGGAGCCGACGGAATGGGGCGATCTGTCCGGCCAGTTCCTCTACGAGGGGGCCGCGCCCGCCGCCAAGCCCATCAGCGTCACCAAAGACGAACAGGTTTGCGGCAAGCACAACCTGGTCGACGAGTCGTTGCTGGTCGGTTCAGGGAATGGGCTGAAGAACGTGGTGGTGTTCGTCGTCACCAGCAAGAAGCAGAAGCTCTTCGTCAATCCCGACTACGAGGCGAGCGCCAACGACGTGGTGCGTTTCGACAACAAGAACTGCCGTTTCGAGCCGCACATCCTGCCGGTGCGGGTTTCGCAGACGTTGGAGTTGCACAACTCCGACGCGGTGAGCCACAATAGCGCCATCGAGAGGGAGAACCCGCTCTTGAGCAAAGGGGCGACGTTCGACTACCACTTCGACAAGTCGAAGAACGAGCCGGTGACGGTCACATGCAGCATCCACACCTGGATGAAGGGGTACGTGGTGGTCCGCGACAACCCCTACATGGCCGTATCGGATGACGAAGGGCGTTTCAAGATCGAAAAACTGCCCCCCGGCGCGCACGAGTTCGTGGTCTGGCACGAGGCGGGCAAAGGCAAGCTGAGTGCCAAGACGGAATCGGTCGACCTGAAACGGGGCAAGTTCAAATGGGAGGTCAAGCCGGGCGCGAACGAGCTAGGCACGATTTCCCTCGGTGCGGGCGCATTCCAAGTCAAATAGCCGTGAGTCGGTGAATGATGCACAGTTCCTACATTCGTGATCGCCCGATTCGATATTTTCTCGCGCGCGTCCGCGTGGTGGGCGCGGCGCTCGTAGCGTGGGCTTCAGCCTGCGTCATGGTAGCGTGGGCTTCAGCCCGCGTGTTCGTAGCGTGGGCTTCAGCCCGCGTCGGTTGTGGGCGGTGCCCACCCTACGATCGCTCGTCCAGCCCCGCTGGTATGTCGCCACCGGTGTCGCCCCTTCGGGGCTTTACGCCCAGGAAGCGCATGCGCTCCTGGGGCTTACGCCCCAGGCTACGCTCTGTCGCCGCTCCGCGGCTTTGCCATGGCGCGGCACCCCAACACGACTCCGAGATCTCCACGAACTCCGCCGTCGCCGCGCAAAGTAGCAGGCACACTCCGTGTGCCGTCGCCGCCCAACATGACGGCCACGCGCCAGCCATCATCGCCGCCCAACGTGGCAGGCGCGCTTCGTGTGCCGTAGCCGGCGCGTGGCTCGCCGCGCTGCTGGCCGCCCCCGGCTGTTCGCCCCACTACGGCAAGCCCGAATTCCGCGTCAATCTCCAAGACATCCTTCAGGAGACGCAGAAAACGACCGACGATTTCCGGATCACGGGAAGCGAGGCCGACGCCGACGAAAAGACGGAGAAGGAAACCAACCGCGACAAACTCCAGTTCGTCGCCACGGCGCTCGTGGCCGCGTTCGGTACGCCCGACAAGCCCTACCTGTTTTCCGAGGTCGGCCTGCCCAGCGACGATCCGAGGTGGCGAGGCCTCGAGCCGGACGAGCGCAAGAAACGGCTCGACATGAAGAAGATCGAGCTGGCCGCCGGGTCGCCCGGCGGCGACCAGGACGGCAAGCAACGCGGCTTGTTTCGCCAGCACTGCGCCCACTGCCACGGCGTTACCGGCGACGGCGCCGGCCCCACCGCCGCCTTCTTGAACCCTTACCCGCGCGATTATCGCCAGGGCGTGTTCAAGTTCAAGAGCACCGAACGCAACGCCAAACCGACCGCCGCCGACCTGAAGCGGACCTTGGTCGATGGCATTCCCGGCACGGCGATGCCCTCCTTCATGCTCTTGCCGAACGACGAGATCGACGCCCTGGTCGAGTACGTGCGATACCTCAGCATCCGCGGTCAGTTCGAGCGCGACTTGGCGATCGGCCTTTTGGCGCAGGACGAAGACATCCCCAAGACCGGCGCCGAGTTGCTGGAAACCTACCTCACGCCGATCGTCGAGCGCTGGGCCGAGGCCGAGGCGAAAATCGTCCGCCCGGAAGCGCCGCCGTCCGGCGCCTTGTCGGAGTCGATCGCCAAGGGGCGTGAACTGTTCTTCGGCAAGAAGGCCGGTTGCGCCAAGTGCCACGGGCCCATGGCGCTGGGCGACGCCAACGACGGGGCCGTCGAAAAGGACCGGCTGTTCGACGACTGGAACAAGAACAAGAATGCGGAGAACATCAGCTTTTGGCTGCTTCCGAAAATGGAACTGAAGCCGCGCAACCTGCGGCTGGGCATCTATCGCGGCGGAAGGCGGCCGCTCGACCTTTTTCGCCGCATTCACGCCGGCATTCCCGGCGGGCCCATGCCCGCCGTGGGCACGGAACAGGGTGGTCAGAAGGGATCCCTCGACCCCGAACAAATCTGGCACATCGTGGATTACGTCCGCTCGCTCCCCTACGAGCCCATGAGCCTGCCCCACGCGGGGCGCGCGACCGCGCTGCTGAAAGAACGCAACTGATACTTCACGCGGCCGACCATGAGACATTTTGCTACGACAAAGCGGTGGCTGGTGGCAGAGCCTAAGCGATGCCCCGGCTCGATAGCGACCGGGGCATCGCTTAGGCTCTGCCCCAGCCACCGTGGCGTTCCCTACAGATACGGTCGTCAACTACGAAACACGTAACCAAGCCCGAGAGTACGACGGTGGGAAAATTCTGGAGCATCCTGTTCCTGTTGGTGCCGGTCCTGGGCATTGCCTTGTTCGTCTGGGCGCCCTGGGCCGGTTATTGGTTGCCGCCCGACATTTCGACGCACGGCCACCAGATCGACCATTTGTTCTACTTCGTGCTCTGGCTGACCGGCGTGGTGTTCGCCGTGACCGAGGGTGTGTTGTTCTGGTTCCTCTGGCGGTACGACGCCCAATCGAACCGCGATCCGGTCAAGTACACGCACGGCAGTCACAACCTGGAGGTGATCTGGACGATTTTGCCGGCGGCCACGCTCTTGTTCATCGCCATTTACCAGATGAATGCCTGGGCGGACGTCAAAATGCGGATTCCCAAGGGGCTGGAAAAGAAGCCCACCGTCGAGGTCTTCGCGCGGCAGTTCGAGTGGCGATTACGCTATCCAGGGCCCGACGGCGTGCTGGGCACGCCCGACGACATCCACCACGTCAACGATCTGCATGTGCCGCTCGACGAGGAGGTGATGGTCCAATTGAAGAGTATGGACGTCCTGCACGATTTTTTTCTGCCGCACCTGCGGATCAAGCAGGACGCGGTGCCCGGTATGCAGATTCCGGTCTGGTTCCGGGCCACCGAGCCAGGCACGTACGACCTGGTATGCGCCGAGTTGTGCGGTTGGGGCCATTACAAGATGAAGGGCCGGCTGACCGTCGAAACCCGCGCCCGGTTCGACCAATGGCTGCGAGAAATGGCGGCGGCCCAGGAAACCAGCCAGGATCCGGCGCCTGAAGATGCGGATGAATGAAGCCGAGAGATTTGTAGGGTGGGCACCGCCCACAACCGAAAAGCACCAAAAGAAACCACGGATAACGCGGATGGCTCGGATTACCGGCCGTTCTTTGGGTGGCCGAGAACGGTCGAGCGATAACTGAATTGGGACCAGATTATGAGCACTACCACCGTCGATTTTCACGCTCACGACGATGCGCATGCGCACGCTCAAGAGCATTCGCTGAGCTTCCTGCGAAAATACGTCTTCTCGCTCGATCACAAGGTGATCGGCGTGCAGTTCCTGTTTTCGACGCTGCTCTGGTTCATGGTCGGTGGGTTGCTGGCGCTGGCCGTGCGCTGGCAACTCGCGTGGCCTTGGACGGAGATGCCGATCGTCGGTTCGCGGCTGTTCGCGGGCCAGGGGGGGCAGATCTCGCCCGAGTTCTACACGATGCTGTTCACGATGCACGCCTCGATCATGATCTTCTTCGTGATCATCCCGATTTTGGCCGGGGCGTTCGGCAACTTCCTGATCCCGCTGATGATCGGCGCCGACGATATGGCCTTCCCCACGCTGAACATGCTGAGCTACTGGTTCATGTGGCCCGCCTTCATCTCGATGATCTTCAGCTTTTTCGTGCCTGGCGGCGCCGCGGCGGCCGGCTGGACCGGCTATCCGCCGCTGTCCGGCGTCGACTCGGCCGCCCCTGGCAGCCTGAACGGGCAGACCTACTGGTTGATCGGCCTGATCTTCGTCGGCATCTCGTCGATGATGGGTTCGGTCAACTACATGACCACCATCATCCAGATGCGGGCGCCCGGCATGACGATGTTCCGCTTGCCGATGACGATTTGGGCCATGTTCATCACCGCCGTGTTGCAGGCCTTCGCGCTGCCGGTGTTGACCGCGGCGCTGTTCATGCAGTTGCTCGACCGGGTGATCCGCACCGGCTTCTTCATTCCCGAGGGGCTGATCGTCAACAACGAGTCGATCGGCGCCGGCGGCGGCCAGCCGCTGTTGTGGCAGCACCTGTTCTGGTTCTATTCGCATCCGGCCGTCTACATCATGATCCTGCCGGCGATGGGCATGGTTTCCGACATCATCAGTTGTTTCTCGCGCAAGCCGCTGTTCGGCTATAAGCCGATGGTATTCTCGATCGCCGGGATCGCCGGCCTGGGCTTCATCGTCTGGGGGCACCACATGTTCATGTCGGGTATGAACCCGGCCTTGGGCATGACGTTCATGGTCTCGACGATGATGATCGCCCTGCCCAGCGCCGTGAAGGTTTTCAATTGGATCGGCACGGTGTGGGGCGGCAAGATCCAGTTCACCACGCCGATGTTGTTCGCGTTGTCGTTCGTATCGATGTTCATCATCGGCGGGTTGTCGGGCATTTTCATGGCCGCCACGCCGGTCGACATCTTCATCCACGACACCTACTTCATCGTGGCCCACATCCACTATGTGCTGTTCGGCGGCACCGCGTTCGGCGTGTTCGGCGCGATTTACTTCTGGTTCCCCAAGATGTTCGGCCGGATGATGAACGAGTTCTGGGGCAAGGTCCACTTCTTCCTGTCGTTCGTGTTCTTCAACGGCACGTTTTACACGATGCACATCCTGGGGGCCGGCGGCTTTCCGCGGCGGCTGGCCGATCCGTACCACTACGACACGTTCGCCCACATGCAAGGCATGAACCAGTTCATCACGATTTGCGCCTTCGGCATGGGCGCGTCCCAGATCATCTTCGCGGCGAATTTCATCGGCAGCATGTTCTTGGGGCCGAAATGCGGACGCAACCCGTGGCACGCCAATTCGCTGGAGTGGTTCGCCCCCAGTCCGCCGGGCCACGGCAACTTCGACCAGCAACCCATCGTCTACCGCGGGCCCTATGAGTACGGCTCGCCGGAGGTCGATACCGACTATTACCCGCAAACCCAACCGCCGCCCGAGGGCTTGGAAGGAGAGGAACCGCACGGTGGGCACCATTGACGTCTTCTCGTTCCCACGCTCCGCGTGGGAACGGCTCCCCGGACGCTCCGCGTCCTCGTGGGCCGCAGACCGAGGCCGAGGATCGGTGGCAGGGGCAGAGCCTGGCCACGAACGATTTTCCATTTCAACCAGCGATTTGGCCAGGCGATGCGCCGGCATGTGGCAGCCGAGGCCGGATCGCGGCAAACCGGGGCATCGCTTAGGCTCTGCCCCAGCCACCACGGTCGCGAAGCGACGAGAACGTGAATGAAACCGGAACAAATTTCCCAGCAACCCGAAAGCCCTTGGCCGCACCGCCTGGCGGTGCTGTTGGCGTGCGCCACGTTTCCGCTGATCTGGCTGGGCGGGCTGGTGACGAGCTACGACGCGGGCATGGCCGTGCCCGACTGGCCGACGACCTATGGATACAACTTGTTTCTCTATCCCTGGCAAACCTGGCTTTACGGTCCCTGGGATCTGTTCATTGAGCACGGGCACCGTTTGCTCGCCACCCTTGTCGGGTTGTTGACGATCGCCCTGGCCGTGTCGCTCTGGAGGGGCGACCAACGGGCCTGGATGCGGCGTCTGGGTCTGGTGGCGATCGTGGGAGTTATCGCGCAGGGCGTCCTGGGTGGATTGCGCGTTCGGCTCGACGAGCGCCTGCTGGCGCAAATTCACGGCTGCCTCGGTCCGGCCTTTTTCGCCCTCTCCGCGGCGCTGGCCGTCTGCACGTCGCGTCGCTGGCACGCTTCCTTTGCCAGGCACGGCGCACCCGCTGATGACGTCGTCCGTTGTGGTGCAGGCGTCCCGCCTGCCTATGTAGATTGTGGTGCAGGCGTCCCGCCCGCCAAGGGCGGGCGGGACGCCCGCACCACAAAACGCGTCGGTCGTTTGGCGATCGTCACGACCGCGCTGGTTTACGCGCAGCTCCTGCTCGGCTCGCAGCTTCGCCATGTTTCTCCGCTGGCCGACACGACCGCGTTCCGCGCGGCCGTGCTGTTGCACTTGTCACTCGCCGCGGTGCTCTCGCTGCATGTGTTGCTGCTTTTGATTCGAACCGGTGCGCGGCGGACGGCCGAGGCGTGGTTGGCGTGGCCCGCGCGCGGATTGGCCGCGCTGGTCGTGGCGCAGTTGGGGCTGGGTTGCGCGGCCTGGGTGGTGAACTACGGTTGGCCGGCTTGGTTGGCCGATTACGATTGGGCGGCGGGCTACGTGGTCAGCCGAGAGAGCGCCGCCCAGGCGCTGGTGACCACGGCCCATGTGGCCATCGGGTCGCTGATCCTGGCGATTTCGCTCACGTTGGCCCTGCGGTCGTTGCGTCTTGATCGCGGCGATCCGGGCGCCACCTTCCCGGGAAACCTTGGCATGGGGGTGGCCGCGTGAGCACTTCGACCGTCACCTATGCCGATGACCGCTCGCAAATCGCGCAGCGGCTTTGCGACTACGTCGAGTTGGCAAAACCTCGAATCGTGGCCTTGGAGCTCGTGACGGTGGCCGTGGCTGCTTTCGTCGCCGGGGGCGGTCTGCCCGACATCGGGTTCGTCGTCCACGCCCTGATCGGAACGCTGCTCATCGGCGCGGGGGCCAGCGCCTTCAACCAGTGGCTCGAACGCGAGATTGACAGCCGTATGGATCGCACGGCGGATCGCCCGCTGCCGGCCGGCCGGCTTGGCGCGCGCGAGGTGTTTTGGCTCGGCTCGGCGGCGACCATCCTTGGGGCCGCGTACCTGGTGGTCTGGGTGGGACCGCTCACGGCGGCGTTGGGGCTGGCGACCTGGGTGCTGTATGTGTGCGTCTACACGCCGCTCAAGCGCCGCACGCACGCCAATACGTTGGTGGGCGCCGTGGCCGGCGCCATGCCGGTCTTGATGGGTTGGACCGCCGTCGGAGGTCGGCTCGACGTTTCGGCGGCGACGCTGTTCTTGATTGTGTTCCTGTGGCAGTTTCCGCACTTCATGGCCATCGCCTGGATCTACCGTCGGCAGTACGCCGCCGCCGGAATGCGGATGTTGTCGGTGGTCGATCCCAGCGGGTTGCGGCCGGGCGCGCAGGCCGTGCTGGCCGCGCTGGTACTGGTGCCCGTCAGCTTGTTGCCCGCCGTGGCTGGCTTCGCCGGGCCTATCTACTTTTTCTGGGCTCTGGCCCTGGGCGTGGGGCAATTGGGCTGCGCCGCGGCGTTCCTGGTGCGCCGCGACGACGCTTCGGCGCGGGTCTTGTTGCGGGCATCGCTGGTGTACCTGCCCGCGCTGTTGATGTGGTTGATGTTGGGGCCGTTGCGTTCGTTCAGTTGACGGATCTCATGAAATTGACGAGAACCTCTTGGAATTCTGTAGGGAACGCCCTCCGTGGCGTTCCGTGTCCGCACTGGTATGACTGACCCTATGACTGAAGCACCCATTCACGATCCATCGCACGCCGACGCCGGGCACGGCCACCCGCCGAAGCTCGTCTACCAACCCGCGCTGCCGATTCCCAACGGCAAGCTCTTCATGTGGCTGTTCCTTTCGACGGAGATCATGTTCTTCGCCGCCTTGATCGGCGTCTACATCGTGATCCGCTTCGGGGCCCAGGTCTGGCCGGCGACGCACCAAGTGCATATCAGCGAGCCCATCGGGGCCTTCAACACGTTCGTCCTGATCTGTTCCAGCGTGAGCATCGTTCTCTCGCTCGAAGCGGCCAAGAGCCACAACGCCCCGATGGCCAAGCTCTGGCTGGCGGTCACGCTGGCGCTCGGCGGCGTGTTTCTCGGCGTCAAGGCCTACGAGTACGAGGCCAAGTTCGAGCGCGGCATCTATCCCTGGTATCCGCGAAGCCGTATTTTTGAACTGCCCGACGTCTATTTCGGCTCGGCCGTGCGCACCCGGGCCGACGAACTGCGAGGCCAACTCGACGCGGCCAACTCGCCGTTGCTCGCCGATCTCAGAGACGACGAGGAGCTCAAACGACACATCGAGGAGATGAAGGATACAAAAAACTACCGCAAACTCATGGAAGCTCGCGAAGAAGAAAGCAAGGAGAGCGCCGCCAGTCCTGGCGAGCAAGTCGCCCAGAAGGAGAGTGACGATGTCGGCAAGAAGCCGCTCGCCAACGACGAGGACAAGGAGTTCACGTCCGAGGTCAAGGATTGGTTGGAGTTGACGTTTCGGCGGCCGGCGGCCAGCGACGCCGAGCGCGACATCGACGAGGGCGGCCTGGCCCGCCTGGCGGCCGAGATCTTCCCCTTGCCCGCCCCGGGTGCCGGTAGCCACGTCGAAGGGCTCAACGAACGTTTCCCCTGGCTCAAGATGCCGATCGTGATTCCCGGAGGGAACATGTGGGCCAGCACCTATTTCCTCTTGACCGGCTTCCACGCCTTGCATGTGGTGATTGGGTTGATCGCGTTTGGGATCATGCTTGGCACGATGTCGTTCAGCGCGGCCAAGGCCGGGGTCATCGAAAACATCGGCCTGTACTGGCACTTCGTCGACCTGGTCTGGATCTTCCTGTTCCCGTTGTTGTACCTGTTCTAAGCTAAGGATTGTGCCGATGTCCCACGCCAGCCATCTCCCCACCGGCCACGGTAGCCACGGCGACGACCATGCCCAGGCCGACCATGCCCAGGCCGACCATGGCGTCGGCAAGTACATCGCCGTGTTCGTCGCTCTCTGCTTCCTGACCGCCTGCTCGTTCTTCACCTACTCGCGGTTCTGGCCCTTCCACCAGACGCCCGAAGTGGCTTGGGTCTTCATGACCGCCGTCTCCTGCACCAAGGCGATGCTGGTGATCTTGTTCTTCATGCACGTCAAGTACGAGGCGAACTGGAAGTACGTGCTGACGATTCCGGCCTCGATCATGGCGATCTTCTTGACGTTGGCCCTGGTGCCCGACGTCGGCGCGCGCGTCCATGGCCTGTTTGGGTTTGGCGGCAAGTACTCCCAGGAGCGCCGCGAGTACGCCGCCGACGTCGACGACCAGGTGCTGATGGTCGACACCTCGAAGAAGGTCGGCGAACACGGGGAGCATGGTGAGGGACACGGAGAGGAGTAAGTTTACCGCGGCGGTCGGCCAAGGTAGACTCGTCGGGATGAACGACTATGACAAGGAACATGGAAACACCACCGTTCTTGGATGAAATTCGCGAAAAGAGCCGTGCGGAGGAGGCGCGTAGGCTGGTACTAGGCCAGTGGACGCCCCGTGTAGGTCCAGTTGAACGGTTTGGCAAAAGTCCGATTGAAGTAGTCGATGAAAGCCAGCAGCCGCTCTTGCAAGGCAGCAGTCGAGGTGAAATTGCCGCGTTGCAGAATACGTCGTGTGATGATGCCGAAGATGACTTCGACTTGGTTGAGCCACGAGCTGTGCTTCGTTCTCAGTTCGCTTTCGTCGATTCCTTCCAGCCGTGCCACATGACGTACCAGGCTTTCGCTTGAATGGATGTTCAAGTTATCCACGATGAAGACCCAGCTTGCCAGGGGGTCAGTCGCCACCGTTTGCTGAATGTGCGCGCAAAA
>DATKSN010000226.1:0-32927 GCA_035531595.1 Pirellulales bacterium
GTGAAGATGACCTCGTGTCTCAACCAAAACCCCGCGTATTCTACACGCCAGGTTGAGAAAGGTTGCCATCTTCGCGGAGATTTTTTCCAAAAGTTGCCGGGAAAATACGGGCCAAGCGGATTTTCCGACAGGCACTAGCTAGCTAGCTACGGGCGGGACGACTGCAGCACCCGTTGCGCGGCGTTGAGGGCCTGGCGGTTGACGAGTGGGTCGAGCCGTAACGCCAAGGGGACGAGCCGTTTGATATCGGGATGCTCCGACAGGTCGAGCAATGCGGTCAACTCGACGCCGAGCTGCCAAAAGCCACCCCCCAGGGGCACGTTCTGCCGCACCTGGCCCGACACGAAGTGCGTGTGCGATTCGGACCAGAAACCGACCACAACCTGCTCGGCGCGGAACGGTTGGGGCAACACCAACGCCAGACCCTGACTCGAGACATCCTTGGTTACGGCGTGCGTCAACTCGTCGACGCGCACTTCCACGCCGTCATAAGGCGCCAGCAAGACCGGCAGCGTCCGGTTCGATCGATCCTCCCAACGAGCATCGCCGCCGCTGGGAGGCCGGTTTGGGCTGGAAGTGTCGATAAACCGCCGCACCAGCTTATGGACTTCCACATGCTGGCGGCGCCTGGCGAACGAAAACATATCTTGCTTGCGCCGCGGGTTGGTGTGACGGAAGACGGCGCTGGTTCTCCGGGACCATGAACCATCCCGGCCAGCGGATATGGAAGTATAGCTCATCGTATCAGCGAGGTCGGCAATTTCTTGGGCCCCGTGGGACGGCCTTCCTAGGCCGGATTATTCATGGTCCAGTAGCTGGCTTCGCAAGAAGTCAGGCCGTCACACTAACCCGCCGCGCAAGCTCGGGGCAGCGAAGCGAAAAAAAACGACTTCCGAATACCCCATGACGTCTTGAGCCAGCCGCGAAAGCGGCATCCAATTGCCTCCCCCTCCCTTCGCCTTACCCCACGCGCGTTTGGATCGCATTGGGAGGGGTTTCGGAGTCGTTTTTTTTCGCGTAGCGACGAGTCGCGGCCGAAACCCATGAGAAAGCGGTGGCTGGTGGCAGAGCCTAAGCGATGCCCCGGCTAGAAAGCGACCGGGGCTTAGTGGTCCGTTTCGGCGTCGGGCTACCCGATGTCACATTCCGGGGCGCGCGAGGTATAACCATGGGAAGGTATAATCAGCAAAAAAATGCGCTCGAATCCGGACACTGTGTTCGGTTTCGTTGCGATTTGGCACCGTTCGCGCGTGCGCGTGTCATTTAGCGGTGGGAGTGTCAAGGAAGGCAATCCGCGTGTGCGGAAGCATCCGCAGACGCGTGGAGACCGTCCGTCCCGAAGGCCAAACCACCGCTCGTTTTCACCCAAAAATCGGCAAAAACGCTTCAAAATCGTTCAATTCGACACCTTTCCAGCAACAACCGCTCGTCCCCCGCCCAGGTGTTCCATCAAAATCTCTGAGAATTACGCACGTCCGCCCCTATCGGCGTTTGATTTCTTGCTAACATGGAGTTGCTAAACGGCAAAAAATGCGCGCCGATTTTACGCCTTGTTGGGGGTTGTTGTTTGGGGTGTAGGGGGTGGTCTGGGGCGTTCGGGCTATGCGCGCGGTGCCAGATCGCGAGGCCATCGCTCCGAAAAAACTGGCAAAACCGTACCTTTACCCGACGAAAGCTTCGGCGCGAGCGGCACGCCTACGCGGCACGCGCGAAAAAGTCTTAAGGCGTCTAAAGCCGGGCAATCCGCCGAGACGGATTTTCTTGTCGGTACAGGTACGGTTTTGCCAGTTTTTTCGGGGGCAGTTTCGGCTGCGCCGAAGCTGCGGTGTCGCCGACGGGCGCCCACCATGGCCACCACCGCATGGCGGCGCAATAACTGTCGCAAAAAAGCATATTCCCGGTTCCTCGGAATCATGCTGAAATGTACCTTGAAATTCCGAAGAACACCGTCGAATTTTCAAGGTGCTGTTTGGTGGTCCGAGACCGCCGGCACGAGTTGGATCATCATGCCGGAGAGAAACTTCGCCAGCCGGTCGGAGGCGGCGAGCGCGTCTTGCTTGAGCCTGAGCATGTCTTTGACGCTTGACGGGCGGCGGAAAATCGCCCCGGCGGCGGCGCCGAACTGGGCGGCGCGGGTTTTCTGGCGGCCCAGCCGCTCGACTTCGGCGGGTAGCTCGTCGTCGACCGCGTCGCTGATGATCCGCACGGCCATGAACCGCGTCTTGGCCTGGCGGCAGACCTCGCCCACCGCCCACGACTCCATATCGACCGCCAACGCCTCGTGTCGCCGGCCCAATTCGCGCTTCTCGTCCGGGCCGTGGACGACCGTATCGACCGTCACCAACCGGCCCACATGGACGCCCGGCGCGCGCGTGAGCGACTCGGCGCTGACTCGCAAGTCGATCGCCAGCCGCCGACCCGAGGCCTCGGCGAGGCTATCGACCATCAGGATGTCGCCTCGTTTCAGTTTGGGGTCGAGTCCGCCGGCGAAGCCGGCCGAGATGATCCACGGCGGCTTGTGCCCGGCCAACAAGGCCTGCGTGCCACGGGCGGCGGCCAGCGTGCCGACACCCGACTCGATCAAGACAACGCCACGCCCCCCAAGCAAGCCTTGCTTCGCGACGAAGCCGGAACCTCGCGTCGCCACCACGCCGCTGAGCAGGTCTTCCAGACCGCCCGACTCGATCGCCAACGCGAACACCAGGCCCACCTCGCAGGGCGGCAAGTCCGGCGCCGAGCCGCTTTCGCCCACGGTGCGAGCTTGGGCCGCGCCGCTGACGGTCTGGTAGGCCTTCCGCCGGACCTGTTGCTGGAGCCATCCGCGAATCAACGATTGCCAGACCATCCAAACTCCTTCGGCCGCAACAGGCGTCACTGTGTCAGAGAATACACCGCATAATTACGGTTCGCATAGAGCAACTTCAACGCCAGGGAAGGCTCCCGTTCGGTCACGAGATAGCCCGCATTGTACTTCGCTCCCAGCCGCCGCAAGGCCCGCGGGCTGCGCAGCGAGAGGGATTCGTGCCACGGGCCTTGCCAGGTCGGGTCGCGGGTGGCGTGGATCGCGTTGATCCGTCGCCACCATTCGACGATCGCCGCGGCGTCCTGCGGAATGTCCTTCCACGAGGCGACCTGGCCGCGGCCGGAGTGCCAGGTGAAGCTTTGGGCCAGACGCGGCGTAAGGAACATGGCGTCGGTGGGCGTATGGCCGGCCGCCCACTCGCAAGCGTCGCGCCAATCGGCGGCATTGACGACCTTGCCCGACTTGTCGGCCCGCGGCGGCTGGCGGAAAAGCCGGCCGATCGCGTAGTCCTGCCGATGATACGCGGCCAACGCGAGACATAGCGCGATCCATCCGACGATCGCGAGCCGGCGCCGGCGCTCCAACGTCGACGTGGCGGCCACTCCGGCCAGGGCCACGCCGACGGGCAACATCACGTCGGACAATCGGAACCAATAAAGCCGCAGCAAGCCGGCGGTCCAAGCCGGCCACGCGTCGGCGGCCAGGCTAATCGCCAGCCCACCCAATTCGATGGCCAGCGCTCCCATCACCACGCCGGCCAGCCGGCGCAGCATCGCCGATTGTCCGGCGCGGCGAGCCAAGGCCAGCCAGCCGAGGAGCAAAAGCAGGTGCCGCGCGATCAACCAAGGCGGGAATTCTCGCGGGACCAGATGGTGCTTGAGCCGCTCGAAGACGTAAATGGCGTTCGCCTCGTCCACGACCGCCGGTTCGACGTTCCCGTTCAGCGCCAGTGCGGGAACCAAGCCTGGCAGGGCCAAGAGCGCTCCACCGAAAATGCCCAGGAGCATGCCCCGCATCGGCGGCCGTTCGCCTCGGAGCGTGAGCCCACCGCAGGCGACGGCCAGCGCGGACCAGCCGCCAACGAGCACATGCAAGGCCGATGCCGCGCCGAGCAGCAGCCAGCAGCGATTCCAGCGTCCCTCGACCAGCGCGGCGAGCGCGGCGAACACCAGGGCGTACGCCAGCCCCTTGGCCTCGAAGCCACCGACGACCCATTCGCCGGCCCAATGGCAGCAGACGTTGAGCGACAGGAAAATCAGGCCCGACAGAACGGCCCAGCCAGGCAGGGGAACGACGGCCCAACTCAGCCGCCGCCAACTCCCGGCCAGGAGGAGCCAGGTGAGCGCTCGTCCGCTCCAGGCCAAGGTCGCCAGTGGCATGTGGCGCGAGAGCCAACCGAGGGTCAGGTAGAACACGCGGTGCGAGTCGGCCGAGGCGAAAAAGAAGTCGTTCGGCGCCCAACTGGGATCCCAGAAATGCTTGGCCTTGCCCAGGTAGTGCGGCTCGTTCGGCTCGGGCGCCGGCCAGCCCGCCTGCGCGGCGAATATCAAAAGCAGCAAGGCCACCTCGCCCCACGCCACGTACCAGGCAGGCCGAGAAGGCTGGGCGGATGGATCGGGAATGGAAGTCAAGCGCAGGTTCTGAATCGAGGCAGTCGGGGCGATCAGCGCGTCGGCCCTGTTTAGCCTATCCCGCGCGCCGCGGATTGTCTATCGCACAAGCGCGGTTGGTGGGCGGTGCCCACCACACGCGGCCAGCATGATCAGAAACCGCCGTGCCGGCCCGCTGCCGCTGGAGCACCGGAACGGGGTGAACGGCGCGCAATCACTTCATTGAGGATCTCTTCAACTTGGTCAGCGAAGGGGCCTTTCAACTGAAGTGCGAAGATTTGGCCGGTCTGCGACCCAAATAGGATGTCCGGAGCGGCATTTTCCGACTTGCCCCGCTTCCGGGTCGATCCGAGATGCATCAAGTGCAGAACCTCCAGAAGGCATCTTAGGGCATCCTCCGACTTGTCCAACTGATGGAGTGCCTTCGCTTGACCGACCAGCCCCTCGATCAGCGCCTCGCGCGCCAACGCCACCCCTTCAGAGTAGGCCTTGGACGCAGCTTGCGGGCTGTCTTCGACTGCGTCAAGGAATTGACCAAGCTCAATCGCCCCGGAAGGGGAAGACTTTTCCAGGTCGATTGCTCGTTGCAATGCCTGTTTGGCTTCTTCCAGGCCGTGCTTTGGCTTCTCTTGCAGTTGCACCAGACTGGCCCAAAGGATGTGTAGGTGCGCGTTTCCTGGCCAATCGTTGAGCAGGTTTTCCACTTCGCACAAGGCCGCGTCGTAGTCTCTTTCCGCCCAGAGACGGGAAACTGTGGAGAGTCCCAGTTTGAATGATCGTACCTTACTCATGACCGTCGCCGCTTGCCTTTCTGCTGTAGCCGCTGTGTCTGTTCGATGAGCTTCTTCATCTGGCGAACTCTCTTGTCCGGCGGATTGGCGGCAGCCAAGCCCTTGATTTCCTTGTAAGTCTTCTTCCCATAATCCTGGTGGTACGACTTGGACCGCTTCAAGCTCCCAGGGATCAGGTCGTCGGCTAGGTCGTTGTCTTGCGCCACTCCTCCATCCTACCATCTGAAGCGACACATCCCAAGGTAGGGCGTGCCGCGTCAAGCGATGTCGTCGCGCCAGTGTAAATCGGCTAACGCCTGGCAAACAGGGGGCTAACGGGGGCTGACGCCCCTCGCTCGCCTGCGGCGAGCGGTCATTCCAACGCCCGCCAAACAGGGGGCTGACGCCCCCCGCTCGCCTGCGGCGAGCGGTCATTCAAACGCCCGCCAAAACAGGGGGCTGACGCCCCCCGCTCGCCTGCGGCGAGCGGTCATTCGGCCAGAACTGGGGCTGCGAGACCGGTTTTCCAAACAAGCGGCAAACTTTGTCTAAAGCTTCCCTCCGCTACGGTCGATAAAGGTTCGCAACTCCGGCTAATTCCACGTACCAGGCTCAATCCACGCACCGGGCGATCGCGGCATGCGAATCCTACTTAACGGCGCACCGATGATGGGCCGCCTGACCGGCATCGGCCAGTATGGCCTGGGTCTGCTCGAAGCGCTGGCCGCCTTGCCGCGGCAGTTCGGACTCGAGGCCGTGGGTGTCTTCGACGGCCGCGAAGTGAGGCCCGTCGAGCAGTTCCTGGCCGCCCTGCGCGGTCGGCGGCCCGCCGGGGGCGGCAGCCGTCTCAAGCAAATCGTCCGCCGGGCATGGCCTGGCTGCCGCGATTGGGCCGATCGCCTGCGACGGCAACGGCTCGCCAGCCAAACACGCCACGCCCACTGGAGCCTGTTCCACGAAACGAACTTCGTCTCGCCGCAGTTCGCACTGCCGTTGGTGACGACCGTTCACGACATGAGCTACCTGCGCTGTCCCGAGTTCCTGCCCAAAGACCGCTTGGCCTGGTTGCGGCGACGGATGAACCGTAGCCTGGCGGTCTCGCGGGTGATCATCACCGACAGCCGTTTCACGCGCGACGAACTTCTGGAGCTTTGCCCCCAGGTCGATGCCGAGCGAGTCTTCGTGACGCACCTGGGCGTCGACCTCGACTACTTCTCCGATCCGACCCACGCCGGGCGCATCGACGAGGTGCGCGCGAAGTTGGGCCTGCCGCGCCGGTTCGTGCTTTATCTGGGCACCCTCGAACCTCGCAAGAACTTGCAAGGACTGCTGCGGGGCTATTGCCGTCTGCCCGAGGCGCTCCAGCGCGAGTACCCGCTGGTGCTGGCCGGCATGCCCGGCTGGAACCAGAGCTACTTTCGCCGCGACCTCGACGGCCTGCGGCGGTGCAACGCGCTGTTCGAGGTGGGCTACGTCGACTCCGGCGACGTGCCTCCGCTGATGAAGGCGGCCAGCGTGTTCTGTTTTCCGAGCCTGTACGAGGGCTTCGGCTTGCCTCCCCTGGAAGCGGCGGCTTGCGGGACGCCGGTCCTGTCGAGCCGGGTGGCGTCGCTGCCCGAGGTTCTGGGCGACGCGGCCTGGTACGTCGACCCGCGCTCGCCGGACGAGATCGCCGCCGGTCTCCAACGATTACTCGAAGACGGATCGCTCGCTCAGCGGCTCGCGGCCGCCGGACGGGCGCGGGCGGCTTTATTTCCCTGGAAAAACTGCGCACGACAAACCTTGGCCGCCTACCAAGCGGCCGCTTGATTCGCCGGAAACCACGCATGACGAACGATCGGCAGGACCGCGTGATCGAGCCACCACGACGCGACGCGCCGGATACCATGAGCGCGGCGCTCGTCCGCGGCGCCCGCACCGGCGGTCCCCACTTCCGCATGCCGCGCGTGGCCGCGAGTGCCTCGTCGGCGGTCGACGACGCGGTGGTCCTCGAAGCCTGCCCGGTCCATGTGCAAGGCTTCGGCGCCGCCGCGAAGCGGGCGCTCGACGTGGTTGGCGCTTTGGCCATGTTGGCCGTCTTCGGGCCGACCATGCTCTTGGTGGCGGTCCTCATTCGGGTGACAAGCCCCGGTTCGGCATTGTACACGCAGGAACGCGTCGGGCTGGGTGGCCGACGGTTCATGATGCACAAGTTCCGCACCATGCATCTCGACGCCGAGGCACAAACCGGGCCGGTATGGGCCCGGCAGGACGACCCGCGGCGGACGCGCTTGGGAGTTTTCCTGCGCCGCTGGAGCATGGACGAACTGCCGCAATTGATCAACGTCTTGCGGGGCGAAATGAGCCTGGTCGGGCCGCGGCCCGAACGTCCCTATTTCGTCGCCCGCTTTTCGCAAGATCTGCCGGCCTATAACCAACGCCATGGAATGCGGCCGGGGCTGACCGGCTGGGCGCAGTTGAACGGGCTGCGGGGGAACACGTCGATCGACAAGCGGCTCGAATTCGATCTCCACTACCTTCGTCACTGGTCGCTCAAGCTCGACATGACGATTCTGCTGCTCACGCCGATCCGGATGTTGACCGACAAGAATGCCTACTAGCCCGGATTATTCATGGTCCCGTAGCTGGCTTCGCAAGAAGTCAGGCCGTGGACGCGAGTTACGCCAGAATTCTTGCGAATTCTGCTACAGCACAGTGCGCGAGTTCCTCCCGGGACCAAGAATAATCCGGGCTAGTCGCCATACCGCCAGCGGCCTGGCCTTGGCGGTGTTCCTCGCCCTGGCCTTTCAAGCGCTGATCGCGTTGCGTTCGCCGATCATCGCCAAGGACGGCATTGCCTTCATCCGCGCGGCGAAGGAAGTGCGAACCGACTTCATCGCCGCCTGCCGGTCGGAGGATCAGCATCCCGGATACCCGGCCCTGCTACTGGCCGGCAGCCGCCTGGCGCGGCTTTGGCCGGACCTCGACGAATTCGACGTTTGGATCGTCGGCGGCCGGCTGGCAGCGGGACTCTGCGGCGTTTTGGCGATCGTGTTCCTGTGGCTTTTCGCGCGGCGGCTTTACGACCGGCAAATCGCCGACATCGCGGCGCTGCTCGCCGCGGTCTGGCCGCTCTTGCGTCACAACGCCTCCGATGTCCTGAGCGACACACCCCACCTGATGTTCTACCTGGCCGCTGTTTGGCTGAGTTGCGAGGGCCTTGTGCGGGGCCGTGCGCGCTGGCTCGCCGCGGCCGGTGTCGCCGGCGGCCTGGCCTTTTGGGTCCGGCCCGAGGGGCTTTTGGTTCCGCTGGTCGCGTTGGTCGTGATGGCGACCGCGCGCTGGCGCCGCCAACCACGCGCGACGCCGGCCGGCATGACGGCACTGGCGCTGGCAACGCTTGTGGTTGCGCTGCCCTATGTGCTTTCCGCCGGCAAATTCAGCAGCAAGAAGTCGTTCTTCAACCGGCTGACGGCGGCGACGGAAGCCTCCGCGGCAATCCCGACGACGGATCAACCCACCTCACCGACGGCTCCCTTGGTCGGCACGGTCGCGGCGCCGTCACCAGCCCCAGCGATGCCGTTGTGGGCTTGGAAATTACCCGAAGCCGGACTGCTCGCGGAGCCAGGCCCCGGGGCCACGTTGCCCGACGAACGCACCCGCCCCCCGTCGACGATCGGAGTGCTCTTGTTCGCGCTCGTCGAGCTGGGTCAGGAAATGGCCCAGGGGTTCTACTATCTGCTCTTGATCCCCCTGGCCGTCGGCCGTTTTGCGCCGGGCCGGCGCCCTTGGCAAGCGGCTCCTGGCAGGATGGCAACGGCCGTCTTGTGCGCCCACGCCGCGCTCTTGTTGGCGCTGTACCATGTGGCCGGCTACATCAGCCATCGCCATGTGATCCCCTTGGTGGCGTTGCTTTTGCCGATGACCGGAGTCGGACTATTGTGGATTGCCGAGCGATTGGCGGCGGCGGTGACGGCATTGCGTGGGCTTGAGTCGCCGCCGGGCCGCTGGTTGCGGATTGCCAAACGAATCGCCGCGCGGGCACCCTGGCTCGCGCGGCCGCGCATGGCGATGGCCGCGGTGGCCCTGGTGGTGGCCGCCGGTTTGTTGCCCAAGACGCTCAAGTCGCCGCACAAGGTCTACCGACCCGTCGTGGACGCGGCCCGATGGGTGCGGACCCATTCCCAGCCCGGCGACTCAGTGCTTTCCACGTCGGGCTACGTCCGCTTTTACGCCGAACGGTTTGGTGTCGTGCTGGGTTCCGAAGCGGGTACGCTGGCGTGTGGTTTCGCGGTCGCTCCCCACTCGGGGCCTTGGACGTTTTTGGTGTTGGAGGTCAACGACCTCACACTCGACCGCGAGCAACTGACGCTCCTCGACGCCGCCTACGAGCAGGTGCTCGACCTCGCGGCCCACCCGCGCAAGACCTGGCTCCGGGTGCTCGTTTATCGGCTCAAGCCGGCCGCATCCCCGCATCCGCCGAAAGGAAACAACGACCCGCTTCAGGGCTATACTTCACGCGGCCGACCATGAGGCATTTTGCCACGAGAAAGCGGTGGCTGCTGGCGGAGCCTAAGCGATACCCCGGCTAGATCGCGACCGGGGCATCGCTTACGCTCCGCCCCAGCCACCGTGAATCCGTGAATGTCTCATTCTCGACCGCGTGAAGTATATGTCGCAATCTGCTCCGAACGATACCGAACACGTCCCCGTGATGCTCGCCGAAGTCGTCGAGTGGTTGGCGCCGCGGGCCGGCGACGTATGGGTGGATGGCACGCTGGGAGGCGGAGGTCATACGCGGGCTCTGGCCGAGCGTGTCGGCGAGCAGGGGCGGGTGCTCGCGTTCGACCGTGATCCAGCGGCGCGCGCCGCGGCCGAACAGCGACTGCGCGGACTATCGGTCACCTTGGTCGATGCGAATTTCTGCGAACTACCCGAAGTCATGCTGCAGCTTGCGATACCCAAGGTGGCTGGCATGTTGCTCGACCTGGGGCTTTCCAGCGAACAACTCGCCGACGGCCGGCGCGGCTTCAGTTTCGACTCGGATGGGCCGCTCGACTTGCGATTCAACCCCAGCGACGGCAGGCCGGCGTGGGAATGGCTCGAACGACTTGGCGCCGACGAGCTGGCCGACCTGATCTATGAGTACGGCGAAGAGCGAAACAGTCGTCGCATCGCGCGCCGGATCGTCGAACGGCGCCAGGAACGGCCGATTCGCACGGCCGGCGAGCTGGCCCGGTTGGTGCGAAGCTGCGCGGGCCGCTCGCGCGGCAACCAGCGGATTGACCCGGCGACGCGCACGTTTCAAGCGCTGCGGATCATGGTCAACGACGAGCTTCAGTCGCTCGAATTGGCGCTGAAGCAATTTCCCGATTGTCTCCGGCCTGGCGGTCGGCTGGCCGTGATCAGCTTTCATTCACTGGAAGACCGCCGGGTGAAGGAGGCGTTTCGAGACGACCCGCGTTTTCTGGCGCTGACGCGTAAGCCGCTACGGCCCTCCGAGGCGGAAGTGGCCCGCAACCCCCGCGCGCGAAGCGCGAAACTTCGGGTAGCGGCAAGGAGCGAAAACGGGTAGAAATCGCCCGCTCGCCCGTTGGTCTGTAGGGAACGCCCTCCGTGGCGTTCCGGGAAGCGGATGCGACGTCGCCTGGCGGGACACGGAACGCCACGGAGGGCGTTCCCTACAGAACCCAACACGATAATCCTGGCCTTCACGCGGATCGTTCAAAAAACCTACCACCCACTATAGGAGTACCCCCCTCATGGGCAAAGAAGTCAAGATCGGTCTGGCGGTGATCGCGGTCTTGTTGTCGGTGTTCGGGGGGGTCTTGTATATGCGCCTGCGCGGAGGCGACTCGGTCTCGACCGCGGCGGCTAAGAAATCGACCGCGAAGGAAAATGACGGCAAACAAGCGAACGACAAGAAAAAGAGCACGGCGAAGCTCTCCAGTGGGCCGGCCGCGGCCAAGATCGCCGCCAATCATCGCGCCGATCGTTACTCGTCGTCCTCGAAGCAACGCTCCGGCAAGCCGGAAACAATCATCGACGCCAGGGGCGACGCCGACGCCGGGAGCGAAGGCTTGACCGACGGCCAAAGCGACATGACCGTGAACGATAGCAGCCCGCCCAGCGACCGTTACGGCAACCGCGATCAGGATCGTTACGGTACGACGAATGAATTGCCCGCGGACGACGCGGACGAAGCGTCAAGCGTGGCTAACCTGGACGACTCGCCCGCGTCGCGCGACGACGAGGAAAGCGGCGTCGCCGGCGAAAGCTCGACCGATGGCGGCGTGGACGACGCCATTTCCGATGTGCCCGAACCCGAACGGCCCGACCGAGCGATGGCCGACGCCGGACGCGATGGTCATGGCCAACGCCCGCGCATGGCGCGCGTCGATGAGCCGGAGTCCAACGAGCCACCAAGCGAATTGGGGCCGGCCGATCTCGAAGCGCCCCTGTCGCCTGATGATCGCGACCAGTCGGTCGTCGAACCGGTGGGAGGCAACCGTTTCGGCCGCGGAACGCGCGACGGCGGCGAGCGCCCCGTCTCGACGGCTTCGCGCCGGAGCGCGGCCCTGATGGAACCGGCCGACGACGGCACGGCGCCCGGCGAAGCCGACGCATTGGACATTGAGGGCGAGACGTACACGGTACGCCCCAACGACAACTACTGGACCATCTCGCAGCGGGTCTATGGGACCGGGTCATACTTCAAGGCCCTGCAAGAATTCAACCGCGATCGGTATCCCAACCCTGATCGGCTGGACGTGGGCGACGCGGTGAGCGTGCCCGACGTGGCGGTGCTCGAACAGACCTACCCCAAGCTTTGCCCCAAGCGGCGACACGTCGCGGCGCAACAGCGGACGGCCACGTTCGCCCGCTCGCGGTCGAGCGCGGCGGCGGGCCAGGGAGCGACGTACACGGTGGCCGAGGGCGACACGCTCTTCGACATCGCCCGACGCGAACTCGGCTCGGCCGAGCGGTGGGCTGAAATCCACGATCTGAACCGCGACCAGTTGGGCGACGACATTCATTATCTTTCGCCCGGCACGCGCTTGACGATGCCCGGCGACAACCTGCCGGCCGACCAGCCGCGAGATCGGGTCACGACGCGCCCGCGCCGGGCCGCTTCTCGGCGCTGACGTTACACTTCACGCGGCCGACAACGGGACATTTTGCCACGCGAAAGTGGTGGCTGGTGGCAGAGCCAGCAACCGGCAACAACTGACAACTAACAACTTGACATTTTGCCACGAGAAAGCGGTGGCTGGTGGCAGAGCCTAAGCGATGCCCCGGCTAGCACGTATGATTCATGGTCCCGTAGCTGGCTTCGCGAGCGCGTGGGGTCCGCGGACCGGCCCACGAAACGGCAGGGATCATTTTCGCGAAAAAAGCACGCTCGTTGCGCAGCAACGAACGTGCAAAAAAACGAAACGGCAGCGAAGCGGAAAAAAACGACTTCCGAATACCCCATGACGTCTGAGCGAGCCGCGTAAGCGGCATCTAATTCCCGCGCCACCCTGGGCCTCGCCCCACGGTCTTTTGGATCTCTTTGGGAGGGGGTTTCGGAATCGTTTTTTTCCGCGAAGCGACGATGCTCGGAGCGCGATCAGTCCTCATATTCTATGCGCTCGCGCCTGCGACCCTCGCGCTCCAACGCGCGCGCCAGCGACGAGATTGTCGTGTAGCCGGCGGCAGCGTCGGCGCGGCCCATCTCCTCGATCGCGCTGTCGGCGCCTAACACGCTTGCGATCCACTCGCGCGCGCGTGGGTCGCCATGCCGCGCTTGGGCTGTTGCAGCCTCAACGAGCCGCTCCCACGCACTTGGCGTAACAACATCGAACACGACGGACCAGTAGTTCGGCTCGTCCGGTTCCGCGCGGCGCGGAGATCCTACGGCGTCGCCTGGCCCTGGGGGACACAATTTCACTGTCGGCACTGTCGGCGCAGACTGGGTAAGCATCTTTCGCGCCGCCGTTCGTCTCGGAAAACGTCCCCAGGCCGCCGATCCTTCCGGGAAGGCGTCAGAAGGAGCGGGGCACGGCGGCGTGGGTGACGCATTGAGTGCGAGCTCCGGGTACTCTAGGATAACGGGTTGAACAGACCATATTGTATCTCGCCTATCGGCGACGCGCCCGCCACGCCTTGTGCGTCCGCGAGGACGGCGTCCGATACCGACAGAGTGATCCTGCGGCGACCGGTGCGCGAATCGCGGTCGAATACCACGCCGACGCCGATCGACCGCAGGTGCGGCGCGAGCCGCCTGACGTATCCACCAAAACGCGCAATGTCGCGCGGCCAAGCCCAGTTTTTCAGAAAAAATATCGCGCCGCCCCGCGCGCCGTCTTGCGGCATCTAATGTTCCGCGCTGCCCTAATAAAAAACTGGCAAAACCGTACCTTTACCCGACGAAAGCTTCGAGGCTTGGGGCACGACGGCGCGTTGGGGAGGACGAAGTCTTGGGCGTCTAACGCCGGGCAATCCGCCGAGACGGATTTCCTGGTCGGTACCGGTACGGTTTTGCCAGTTTTTTCATGCGCAGTTTCGGCTGCGCCGAATCCGCGTTTTTCGCGCGCGGCGCGTTCGAATCGCTACACACGTTCAGTCCGAGCATTCGTACCCATGTACGGTTGGTAGCTGGTTTGGGGGGGTATGAAAATGATCCTAGTAGAAGTCAGGCCGTGGACGCGAGTTACGCCAGAATTCTTGCGAGTTCTGCTACAGTCGTTATTTCTTGAATCCGTATTCGGGGTTCTCGACGTCGAAGTCCTTGTCGCCGAACCCGTTGTTGAATTTCAGGTTCAGGTACGTGTACTCTTCCGTCAGCACCGGCTTGCCACCCGGCGCGCTGGGCCACTCGTAGGCCTCGTAGCGCACCGGAACGTCATGCTCCGAGTCGACGTAGATCCGAGCGCGGTGGAACAGGAATTCCTCGCGCGGAACGGGGTGCTCGACCTCGATCAGCGTACAGTCGCGTTTGTCGACTTTGACGCCCGGCTTCACCTTGACTTCGCACTCGCCAAATTTCGCGTCGTGCGTGCCGACCTCGATCAGCCGCTCGGTCAGTCGCCGCAGGCCGAGCTCGGTCATCGGATAGCGGTTACCCGACATCGCCAGGTTGCTCATGGGATCGAGGTACAACGTGCCGACGATCCTATGTCGCAGACCGTTGGGATGGGCCGCGAGTTTGCCTTTGTTCCTGCCCACCACGAAGATCGCCTCTTGTCCCTTGACTTTGGTCGGGCCTAGGAAGTAGACGTAGATGCTGAATGGCTCATGGCGGACCTTGATGAACAGATATTCGTAGTCGCCCAGTTCACCATCGATCCGCTCGCGTTTGACCAGTGTCGCGGAATAATCTTCCAGTTTGCCGATCCGTTCCATACTCGTCTTCGCCCAGCGAACCGCCGGCAGCAACGGATGTTCCCCCTTGGTGCCGGAGAGCAACTCCGGAGGAGGTCCAGCGGGAGTTTCCGGCCTTGGTATCGCCGCGCTCGTCGCGACGTCGGCGGGAGCCGGAAAGAAGGCGGGCACGACGCCCTGGCCGGACGGACCTTGCGGACGGACGCGGCGGCGGTCGGCCGAGGGGGATTGGGAGTTCGATTGGGCGTTCGTCCGGGAAGGCGTTCCGGCCGGCTGGGTCGCGGCGGGCTGCTTGGCGCGGTCCAAGTACCCCTTCTGGCGGCTGGGATTCGCCGTCGATCGACGCCTCGGCTGATTGGCGGCCGGCGGCGCGTCGTCGGAATCGCGGCGGTCGTACACCGAACGGCCCGAAAACTCGGCTTCCTGGCCCCAAACCGCCGCCGATAGCACGATGCCTGTCACCCAGGCCACAGCGGACGCACGACCCGGCAACGGCGGCCAGCAACTCATCGTTCATACTCCTTTATGAAGGGGCCTCGCGTTGCGAGAACCCGGCGGCATTGGTATCTATCGCCACTCCCGTTGGCGGAATTTACAATTGCCAATAAATGGACCTTCGATACCATCCATGGGTCCGTCTGCCCCCCAGACAACAACCGTCAAGATGGACCTAAGTTACCTAAACCTCAAGTGGGCGCGGAGAGCAGTTTGTGGCCGATCCAGAAATTCAACTGTACAGTATCGTTTCGCAACCCTTCAATGAGAATAGCTACGTGGTCAATCGCCCAAGTCGAAGCGACTGCCTGGTGATCGATCCGGGCCTCGAGCCGGGCGAAATCGTGGAATACCTTGACGGCCGGAAGCTGACGCCCGCGGCGATTTTGAACACGCATGGCCACGCCGACCATATCGCCGGAAACGGGGCCTTGAAAGAGCGCTGGCCCGGCTGCCCGTTGGTCATTGGCCGCGGCGACGCGCCCAAGCTGACTGACGCGCGGCTCAATCTCTCGTTCCAATACGGCTTGCCGTTGACCAGCCCGATGGCCGACGTGCTGGTCGACGACGGCGGCCGATACCAGGCCGCCGGGTTCGACCTGGAAGTGTACGAAATACCAGGCCATTCGTGCGGGCACGTCGTTTTCATCTGGCGTGGCGCGGAACGCGTCTACGTTTTCGGGGGCGACGTGCTCTTTGCCGGAAGCGTGGGCCGCACCGACTTTCTCGACGGCAGCTTCACGGAGTTGGCCGAGGGAATCCACGCGAAGCTATTCACGTTACCCGACGACGCGCTGGTGCTATCGGGCCACGGCACGCCGACGACCATCGGTGAGGAAAAGGAATCGAACCCGTTCGTGGGGAGACCAGCCGGCTGGACGGAACGGAGCAAGTGACAAGAGGCGGAAGGCAGTGGGCGGAAGGCGGAAAGCAAGGGGCGGTGCGGACGGTGGGCATCACAAGGCGAGCGGGGGGCGTTAGCCCCCTGTTTGACCTGGCCTTGTCTCTGGCGTCTGAGCGAGACCGGCACGGATGGGAAACCCACGCCCGTGCAGAACAAACTGCATTGGGTGTCGTCTTTCGCTCCGCGAAAGGCGACGATACGCGAGTTTTCGGATAGCCTCTGACTGAAACCGAGACAATCCGTCATTCCGGCGGCAAACAGGTCGGGTCAGCATCGCTTGGCTGAGCCCGATTTTCCCCAGCGGCCGTTCGCGCCCACTGGGTCGGTAACAATGGTCGCTTCCGCCCGATGAACCTCATTTCTGGACGATAGGCCTGCGCGCACGGCCCGATCGCCGGCGGGCTTGCCGCCGCCGGCGTTTCCGCTAGGCTGGGGCTGACGGGCCTTCGTCCGCACCCCCTGCGCGCCTCACGCCGCAACCCGGTCGCCGGCCGAGCGGAAAGACCGAAGCCGAAATGTCCAATGTCCGCAGCCCGATCCCGCGCGGAGCATGGGAACGAGTAAGCCGCCCCCCCATAAGTGTGCGGACGCTGCCGACGCGCCCAGTCAGCCTGCCCACGGCCCAGTAGTGACGCCATAAGCCTATTAGAGCGAATCACTTGCGCCGTTCAAGCCACTTACCCCCCATTAGCATGCGGACGCTGCCATAGGACGGAGCCAATGGTCGTTGGCCTGTAGCCGCTCCACAAGTCAAATAGCCGAAACGACTTGCGCAACACGCATTCAAACCCCCCATTAGCATGCGGACGCTCCGGACGCTGAAATACACTCCTTCTATTAGCACCCCCGCTTCGGCCGCTTCGGCCGGCCTTGCTTGCGCCGCGGGTTGGTGTGACGGCAACCAGTACCAGGAGTGACTCCCAACTCGCCGCCGTCGGCCGCGAGAAGGCAGGTTGATAACCTGCCCCACGCGTCACGCCAGCAGTTTCGGGACGACGTTGCCACTGACGTCGGTGAGGTGAAAATCCCGGCCCTGGAAGCGATAGGTCAATCGTTGGTGGTCGATCCCCAGCAGGTGCAGGATGGTGGCTTGGAAATCGTGTACATGCACGCCGTCCTCAACCAGATTGTAGCCGAAATCGTCGGTCTTCCCAAGCGTGATGCCCCCCTTGACGCCGCCCCCGGCCATCCAGATCGAATAGCAGCGTGGATGGTGGTCGCGGCCGTAGCTGTCCTTCTTCAGGGGCCCCTGGTTGAACGTCGTGCGGCCGAACTCGCCTCCCCAGATCACCAGGGTCTCGTCGAGCATGCCACGTTCCTGGAGATCCCGCACCAAGGCCGCCGACGCCTGATCGGTTTGAGGACATTGCTGGCGCATGCGATTGGGTAAATCGAGGTGGTGGTCCCAGTCGCGATGGTAAAGCTGAATAAAACGGACGCCGCGCTCGGCCAGCCGACGCGCCAACAGGCAATTATTGGCAAACGACGCCTGCCCCGGTTGCGCGCCGTAGCGTTCCAACGTCTCTTGGGACTCGCTGGAAATGTCCATCAACTCGGGGACGCTCATCTGCATGCGATAAGCCAACTCGAACGAGTTGATCCGGGCTTGAATCTCCGGGTCGGCCAGGGAATCGTACTTGAGCCGATTGAGTTCGTTGACGCCGTCGATCAGCGCCTTGCGGGTTTGGCCGTCGATTCCGGGCGGGTTCGAGAGATACAAAACCGCCTCTCCCTGCGAGCGGAATTGCACTCCCTGGTACTTGCCCGGCAGAAAGCCGTTGCTCCAGTAGCGCGAGACGACCGGCTGCCCGCCGGCGCCCGACAGCAGCACGATGAAGTCGGGCAGGTTCTTGTTTTCGCTCCCCAGGCCGTACGACAGCCACGAACCGAGCGTCGGCCGCCCGACCACGCCGCTACCCGTCTGGATGAAGTTCACCGCCGGGTCGTGGTTGATCGGCTCGGTATGCATCGAGCGGATGATGGCGATCCGATCGGCGATCTTGCCGATGTGAGGCAACAACTCGCTCAGTTCCTGGCCCGACTGACCGTGCTTGACGAACTTGAACTGCGAGGCCGCGACCAGAAACTGCCCTTGGTTGCGGGTCATGAGCGTCACGCGTTGCATGCCGCGGACACTGGCGGGCATTTCCTGGCCGTGCAGTTCGGCGAGCTTGGGCTTGGGATCGTACAGGTCGATGTGCGACGGTCCACCCGACATGAAGAGATAAATCACGCGCTTCGCCTTCGGGGCGAAATGCGGAATCGCACCACCGGCGTCCGGCGCGGCGAACAAGGTCGGGCTCAAGAGCGAGGCCAACGCCGTACTGCCCAACGAGGCCGAAGTCCGCGTGAAGAAACTCCGGCGCGTGAGCGCGCGATTCAATTCGGCGAGGTCGTTGAACATGGGTCGGTTACTCGCGGGTGATGGTTTCATCCAGATTCAACAAGACATTTCCCACGGCGGTCCAAGCGGCGAGTTGGGCGACGGACAGGTTTTCAAGCCGGGGGGCGGCGCCATTGCCCACCAGGGCCGCCGCCGCGGCCGCGTCGGCCTGGTACTTGGCGAGGTGCTCGGCGAAGATCCGCTCCAAGACCTGCAGTTCCTTTTCGCGCGGCGGACGGGCAACGCAGAGCCGGAACGCGAAGCTCAGTTTTCGCGCCGTGCTTTCACCGCCTTGCAGCATGATCCGCTGGCCGAGAACGCGCGCCGCCTCGACGTACACAGGGTCGTTCAAGGTCACCAGCGCTTGCAGCGGCGTGTTCGTACGGGGCCGGTCCACCGTGCAAAACTCACGGGTCGGCGCGTCGAACACCTGAAACGACGGATAAAACGTCGTCCGCCGCCAGAACGTGTAGAGCCCGCGCCGGTAAAGATCGGGGCCGCTGCTCTGCAACCATTTCCAACGCCCCTTGTCGGCGTAATAATCGGCCGGCTGGTAGGGATAGACGCTCCTGCCTCCCAACTCCCGGTTCAACAGTCCGCTGACGGCCAGCGCGTTGTCGCGGATCGATTCGGCCGCCAAGCGGAACCGCGCCCCACGCGCGAGGAGCCGATTGTACGGATCGGGTTGTTCGTGTCGATCAGCCAGTAAGCCAAGCCCAAACGGTTGGCGGGCTTGCCGGCGGGAAGCGGCGGCAGAATCGCCGGAACGTTGGGCGCCACCTCTTCGCCCGGCGTCTGGTAGTTGCCTCGCATCAGTACGAACGCGGGCCGCCGCGGCGCCATTTCGGACATCACCATCGTGGTGGGAATGGCGCTGACGAGCTTCGCCTCTTGCGCTTTGAGATCGTCGTATTGCTTGTTGAGGGGGTCGAACGTGTCGCGGGCTTTGGAATAGACGTGGCGCACGAAGTGGTTGCGCACCTCGGCCTGCTGCGCGTCGGTGCGCTTGTCTCGCGCGACTTGCAGAATGTCCTGAATCGGTTTGGGAAGCTTCGAGGGAGGGTTGGGAGGGCCGAGCTCGAATGCCTCCCACGCGGCGAGCGACTCGTGCGGCAGCGCCGCCTGGGCAGTCTGTGTCACCAGGCCGGCTTTGTCCCATAGAACCTTGCCATCGACCTGGGTGAAGGCGATGCCGTTTACGACGGCCCCCGGCGCCAGGCCGACCGCCCGCGCCGCGACTTCCAGCCGCACCCAGCCCCCAACCGTCGGCAACGGTCCCAGCGGCAGACGGCCGGCGGTTCCCTCGGCGCCCCAGGTGACGAGATTCTCGCCCCAATAGGCGCGGTGCTCCCACGAGCCGTCGTTGAATTGCAACATCACCGTTTTGGGCGGATTCCGCGGATCGAGCCACACGTAGGCGAACAGCTTGTCCGCGTCGCCGACTCGCAAGCCGTGGGCGGCGCCGGTGAAATAATGCTGACTCAGTCCCTTGGCTTCGCGGGCGTGCGAAAGTCCGCCGCTGAACACCGCTTGGGCGGGCGCTTCGCCCCATTGCCACGATTTTTCCGACTCGTTGCCCTGCGGCGCGGCCCCGCTCGGCAAGGCGTCGTCGACCCAGACGTATTCCCGCGGCTCGGCCAGAGCGGCGCCTGGCTCGGCGGGAGAAGCGTCTTCCCATTTCACCCGCGCGAGCTCGCGCTGAATTCGCTCGTCCAACTCGGCCAGTCGCGCCTTGACTCGCTCTTGGGCTTCCGCCTGCTCGGGGCTGGCGAAGGCGAGCAGCGGAGGAAGCGGCACGTCGTGCCCTTGCGCGCCCTTCTCGCCCTCGACGCTGTTGAAGAATGCGAACAGCGAATAGAAGTCTTTCTGCGAGAAGGGATCGTACTTGTGATCGTGACATTCGGCGCACGCCATCGTCGTTCCCAGGAACAGGGTGGCCGTCGTGTTCGTGCGATCGACCGCGTACTTGACCATGTACTCGTCCGGGTCGGCGCCGCCTTCCTCGTTGTAGGTCACGTTGCGGCTGAACCCGGTCGCGGTTCGCTGCTCCGGGGTCGCGCCGGGAAGCAGGTCGCCGGCGATCTGCTCGATCGTGAACTGGTCGAAGGGCATGTTCCGGTTGAATGCCTGGATGACCCAGTCGCGATATTTCCAGATCGATCGATCGCTGTCGTTCTCGTACCCGTTCGTGTCGCCGTAGCGCGAAAGGTCGAGCCAGTCCTGGGCCATCCGTTCGCCGAAGTGCGGAGACGCCAACAGCCGATCCACCAGCTTCTCATAGGCATCGGGCCCGCCGTCATCGACGAACTGGTCCACTTCCGCGAGCGTCGGCGGCAAACCGGTCAGATCGAGCGAAAGGCGGCGAATGAGCGTCACACGGTCGGCCTCGGGCGCAGGTTTCAAACCCGAGCGCTCCAGACGATGAAGGATGAAATGATCGATCTTCGTCCGCGGCCAGTTCCGATCATGCACTTGGGGAAGTTCGGGACGTTGCGGTTTGACATACGACCAGTGCAGTTTGTAATCGGCTCCTTCCGCAACCCACTGCCGCAACAGTTCGATTTCCCGTGGTGAAAGCTTCTTGTTGGATTCGGGGGGCGGCATCAACGCCTCGGCGGTCGTCGCGCTGATCCGGGCCACCAGCTCGCTGTCGGCCGGTTTGCCGGGAACGATGGCCACCGCGCCCGACGTGGCGGGCCGCAAGGCCTCGTCGCGGAGATCCAGCCGCAGCCCCGCTTGCCGCTCCTTCTCGTCGGGACCATGGCACTTGAAACAGTGGTTCGAGAGGATCGGCCGAATGTGGCGGCTGTAATCGAGCGCCGGCGCCGACTCTCCCTGGCTTGGCGGCGCCGCGGCTTCAGGCGCGTCGGCCGCCATCGCGAGTGCCGGCCACGATCCGCAAACGCAGCCAGCCCAAACAAGGCGCCACAATGTTTCGACGGATCGAACGCCGAAGGTGAATCGGAGGAGGACGAGCCACATGGGGAATGGGGCTTTCAAGCTTGAGGAAGGCAAGGTATGGTGGCTGGGGCAGAGCCTAAGCGATGCCCCGGTCGCTATCGAGCCGGGGCATCGCTTACGCTCTGCCACCAGCCACCACTTTCTCGTGACAAAATGCCTCATTTTCGGCCGCGTCAAGATAGAATAACCCAAGTTGCCGACGGGTCGCAAGGGTGCTGGCCGACAGGGAGACGGCCAACATTGTAATTCGCGTCGCGGTGGTGAATAATGGAAGCCGCCGGCCCGGATTATTCATGGTCGAACACTAACCCGCAGCGCAAGCAAGGCCCAGTGTTGGACTTACCTTGCTTGCGCCGCGGGTTATTCCCGCCATTTTTTAACGAGGTTCACTCGCATGCCGCTGTTCAAAGTCACGCCGCCGCGGAACAAAACCCTCGCAATCGCCTTGCTGCTGGCCCTCTCGGTGGCGCGCGGCGCCGCCGCCCAGGGGCTGGAGCACGTCAAGGCAAACTATACGAAGTACGAATTCCGCATTCCGATGCGCGACGGCAAGAAGCTTTTCACCGCGGTCTACGTTCCCAAGGACGAATTGCAAAGCTACCCCATCCTCATGACGCGCACGCCCTACAGCGTCGGACCGTACGGCGCCGACCAGTACAAAAACGACCTCGGACCTTCGCCGGCGCTGGGCAAGGAAGGCTACATCTTCGCCTACCAGGACGTGCGCGGCCGCTGGATGTCCGAAGGCGATTTCGTCAACATGCGGCCGCAACTCGCCGACAAACGGGGCCCGGCCGATATCGACGAGAGCACCGATACCTGGGACACGATCGAATGGCTCGCGAAACACGTCAAGCACCACAATGGCAAGGTCGGCATGTGGGGCATTTCCTATCCCGGCTTTTACACGGCCGCCGGCATGATCGACGCGCATCCGGCCCTCGTGGCCGCCTCGCCCCAGGCGCCGGTGACCGATTGGTTCGTCGGGGACGACTGGCACCACAACGGCGCGCTGTTCCTGACGCACATGTTCAACTTCTTCTCGACCTTCGGTCAGCCGCGGCCCGAGCCGACCAATAAATTCCGCCCGACGTTCGACCACGGGACGCCCGACGGCTACGACTTCTTTCTGCGGATGGGTCCGCTGGCCAACGCCAACGCGAGCTACTTCAAAGATCAGGTGGCGTTCTGGAGCGAGGCCATGCGACATGGTGTCTATGACGACTTCTGGAAAGCGCGCAACTTGCGAGCGCACCTGACGCGGATCCGTCCCGCCGTGATGACCGTCGGTGGTTGGTTCGACGCCGAAAACCTGTTCGGCGCCTTGGAGACTTACCAACACGTCGAGGCAAGCAGTCCGGAGGCGGTGAATACGTTGGTGATGGGGCCTTGGAGGCATGGCGGCTGGGCCGGCGGCGACGGCGAGGCGTTGGGCGACGTCAATTTCAACTCGAAGACGTCGGTTTTCTACCGCGAACAGATCGAGTTGCCGTTTTTCGAGTTTCACTTGAAGGGTAAGGGCGAGGCGAAACAGCCGGAAGCTTGGATGTTCGAGACGGGCACGAACCAGTGGCGGCGGCACGACCGTTGGCCGCCCGCCACGGCCGCCGCCCGGTCGCTCTATCTCCGTTCCGGAGGCGAACTCTCGTTCGATCCGCCCCAGGATTCCGGCATGGAGCACGACGAGTACGTCAGCGATCCCGACCGCCCCGTACCTTATCTTGGCGACATTGGGGTCGGCATGGCGGCGGAGTACATGATCGCCGACCAGCGCTTCGCCGCGCGGCGGCCCGACGTGCTGGTCTACCAGACCCCGGCGTTGGACGAGGACGTCACATTGGCCGGCGCGCTGACGGCCGAATTGCACGTTTCGACCACCGGCACCGACGGCGACTGGATCGTCAAGCTGATCGACGTCTACCCGAGTGATTACCCCGACCCCAACCCCAATCCGACGAAGGTCCGCATGGGCGGCTACCAGCAACTCGTGCGGGGCGACGTGATGCGGGGCAAGTTCCGCGACAGCCTCGAACAGCCCGAACCGTTCAAGCCCGGCGAACCGACGCGCGTCCAATTCGCCGTGCCGGACGTCTACCATACCTTCCGTCCGGGCCACCGGATCATGGTGCAAGTGCAGAGCACCTGGTTCCCACTGGTCGATCGCAACCCGCAGTCGTTTTGCGACATCCACCAGGCCAAGCCCTCCGACTTCCAGCGGGCAACCCAGCGGATCTACCGCTCGCGCGAGCTGCCGTCTCGGTTGACGGTGCTCGTGCTGCCATAACCGTATCCCGCCGGGTTGGACGAAGGTCATTCGATGGGTTACACTGTTTGTCAGGAGGACGACCACCATGGCCAAGCCACTTCGCGCCGGCGCCGCCACCAGCAACATCACGCCTTCGCTGGGTTGCTCGCTCAACGGCGGCATGAACGACCGCAATGCCACGCGGGTTCACGACGAGTTGCACGCCCGCTGCCTAGTTCTGGACGACGGCGACACGCTGCTCGGATTGGTCGTGTGCGACAACTGCGCCATTCCCACCGACGTGATCGACGCGGCGAAGCACGCGGTTCACGCGCACGCTCGCATGCTGCCGGACCACATGCTGGTTTCCGCGACGCACACCCACAGCGCGCCGACGGCCGTCAGTTCGTTCCAGAGCGATCCCGACCCGGAGTACCTCGCGTTCCTTGCGCTGCGGATTGCCGACGGCCTGCGGCGGGCGTTGGCCAACCTGGCCCCGGCGCGGATCGGCTGGGGCGTGGGCCGCGAAGCGACGCAAGTATTCAACCGCCGTTGGAAGCTCAAGCCGGGCAAGGTGCCCCCCAACCCGTTCGGCGCCGTCGACCAGGTGCAAATGAACCCGTCGGTCGGCAGCCCCGACCTGGTCGAGCCGGCCGGGCCGATCGACCCGGAGCTTTCGCTCCTGGCCGTGCAAGGGGCCGACGGACGGCCGCTGGCCGTATTGGCGAATTACTCGCTGCACTACGTGGGGGGCACGGAACCAACCGACGTCTCGGCCGACTATTTCGCGATGTTCGCCGATCGCTTGCAGCAAATCCTCGGCGCCGACCGGCTCGATCCGCCGTTCGTGGGCATCATGTCCAACGGCACCAGCGGCAACATCAACAATATCGACTTCCTCCACACCCGGCTTGGCCGGCAACCCTACGAGCAGATGCGGCATGTGGCCCACGCCCTCGCCGGCGAGGCGCTGCGAGTTTACCAGGCGATGGAATTCCGCGACGCGGTCGAGTTGGGCATCCGCGAGTCGCGGCTTACGCTGCGCCGCCGGCTTCCTGAAGCCGGTGAAGTCGAACGGGCCAGATTCATCCTCTCGCAGGGCCAAGGCGGCGAACTCAATACGCTGCCCGAGGTTTACGCCCGCGAGACCGTGCTCATGGCCCCATGGCCGCCGACGATCGAGACGGTCGTCCAAGCCATACGGGTGGGCGACCTGGGCATCGCGGCGTTGCCCTGCGAAGTGTTCGTCGAAACGGGCCTGGCGATCAAGGAGGCCAGTCCGCTGACGCCCACCTTGACGATCTCGCTGGCCAACGGCTACGCCGGCTACCTCCCCACGCCCGAACACCACCAGTTGGGCGGCTATGAGACCTGGCGTGCGCGATCGAGTTTCCTCGAAGTCGAGGCCGAACCGCAACTCCGCCAAAGAGCGCTGGAGTTACTCCGCCAGCTTGTGTAGAGTCCGTGTCGGTCCAGGGTGAACTCGACGACCGGGCGATGCAAAATGCGAAATGCGGAATCAAACTCCTTCACATGCCAGGCAAGCTGGCAGGGGTCGGTCCTACTTCGAGCGTGGCGAATGACGGAACAAAACCTGCATAACGCCGGCCCACCAACATCCGGCTTTTTGCGCAAGCCAGCCGGATCCACCGGTTTTGCATTTCTCATGTTGCATTTTACATGGTTCACCGCCGTTGCCTTGCAGCTTGCGTCAGCGGCGCCGGCCGATGAGCGCGACGCGGCGGCGGTGGAAAGTCCGCTCTCGGCGGACGAGTCGTTGCGGCATTTCCAGCTTGCCGAGGGATTACGGTTGGAATTGGCCGCCGCCGAGCCGGAGGTGGTCGATCCGGTGGCGATCCGCTTCGACGAGCTCGGGCGGATGTGGGTCGTCGAGATGCGCGATTATCCCAACGCTCCCGCCCCCGGAAAGCCACCGCTTTCGCAAGTCAAACTGCTCGAAGACCGCGACGGCGACGGCCGCTACGAGACCGCGCGCGTCTTCGCCGACCAACTCTTGTTTGCCACCGGCCTCCAGCCTTGGCGGGGCGGGGTGATCGTCACCTACTCGGGGCGGATCGAGTGGCTCCGCGACGACGACGGCGACGGCCGCGCCGACCGGCGCGAGACCTGGTTCACCGGTTTCGCCGAGGAGAATTCGCAGCTTCGCGCGAACCACCCGCGGTTCGCGCTCGATCATTTCGTTTACGTCGCCAATGGCCTGCGGGGCGGCACGATACAGAATGTCCGGCACGCCGCCGCCGAACCGATTGCGATCGGCGGCCGCGATTTCCGCTTCGACCCGCGCGCGCTCACCGCTCAGGCCGTGTCGGGGCACGGACAGTTCGGCCTTACGTTCGACGACTTCGGCAACCGCTTCACATGCGGTAATCGCAACCCGCTGATCCATGTCGTGCTCGCGGACGACGACCTGGCCCGCAATCCCTACCTGGCCGTGCCGGCTGTGGTCCAGGACGTGGCGGCCTCGGGCGACGCCTCGCGCGTCTTTCCGATCAGCCAGACCTGGACCACGTCGAACCTGCACGTCGGACAGTTCACCGCCGCCTGTGGCGTGGAGATTTACCGCGGCGACGCCCTGCCCGACGCGTTCCAGGGGAACGCCTTCACCTGCGAGCCGACCGGCAACCTGGTGCATCGCGAGCTGATCGAGCCGGCGGGGGCGACGTTCGTCTCCCATCCGGCCGAGGAAGGCGTCGAGTTCCTGGCCTCGCCCGACCGTTGGTTTCGTCCCGTCAATTTGGAAACAGGGCCGGACGGCGCCCTGTACGTGGTCGACATGTACCGCGCGGTGATCGAGCACCCCGACTGGGTTCCCGACGAATTGAAGCACCGGCCCGACGAACGGTATGGCGACGACCGCGGGCGGATTTATCGCATCGTGCCGGCCGACTGGCGCCGGCCGGCGTCGCCGAGATTGGCGGACACCGCCACCAGCGATCTGGTCGCCGAGTTGGCGCACGCCAACTCCTGGCGCAGGGAGACCGCGGCGCGGATGCTTTACGAGCGGCAAGACCGCGCGGCCGTTGCGCCATTGGAGGCGCTGGCTGGCGAGGCGGCCGACCCGCGCGCGCGCATTCATGCGCTGTGGGCCTTGCACGGGCTCGACGCGCCGGGCGGCGCGGCCTCTGGCGACGCCTCGAACGAGCGCGAACCGCGGGGGCGAGCGGGGGGCGTAAGCCCCCTGTTGGCAAGTCCCCTATTCATGGCGGCCGTTGAGCGCGCTCTTGACGATCACCATCCGCGCGTGCGCGAGCAGGCGGTGCGGCTCGCGGCGCCGCGCTTGGCCCGCTCGGAGGCGTTGCGCCGCCGCGTGATCGAGCTGGCCGACGACGCCGACGCGCGGGTGCGGTTTCAGGTGGCGCTGGCGTTAGGCCAAGCAGCGGGCGACGACGCGGTCGCGCCCTTGGCGCGGATCGCTCTCACCGGCGCCAACGACGTTTGGACCCGTCGCGCCGTGGCGACGGCCGTGCCCGATCGGGCGGGCCGCCTGTTGGAAATCGTCACCTCCGCCGAGGTATCGAATGAGCCGACTCAAGGCTCGTCGTCCGATGGTCGCCTGGCGCTTGCCGGCGAGTTGGCGCGGCTCGTCGGAGCGCGCCACGAACCATCGGAAACGGCCGCGGCGATCGATCGGCTGGCCGCGGGCCGCGACCGGGGGTCTGCCGGGCCTGCCCGCCACCTCGAGATTGCCATTCTGCTCGGGCTGGCCCAAGGAGCGCAAAGCCGCGGCGCGTCGTTAGGGGCCGTGCTCGCCGACGCGCCGGCGAGTGCGGCGACGGCAAAAAAACTTTTCAACTCGGCCGCGTCTTGGACCGCTGACGCGGCCGCCGATCCCGCGATCCGGATTGAGGCCTGCGCCGTCTTGCAATATGCCGACGACGACGTTGCCGTGCCCGCGCTGCTCGATTTGCTGAAACGCGACGAGTCGCCGGAATTACGCGTCGTGGCGGTCGGGGCATTGGCCGCCCACCGCGGCGAGCGGATCGGCGGCGCGCTCTTGGACATCCTGCCGCATCAGACTCCGGCCCTGCGCGGCGCGGTGCTCGATGCGCTGTTGGCCACGCCCGATCGTGTCAAACTGCTGCTCGACGCCATCGCCGCGGGAACGATCAAAGCCACCGAACTCGATCCTTCGCGGGCCGGCCGATTGGTCCGGCATGCCGACGCTGCCATCGGCGCGCGCGCGGCCGCGTTGCTGGCCGCCGCGTTGCCGGCCGACCGCGCCAAGGTGCTGCTCGAATACCGGCCGGCCCTCGACCTGCCATCCGACGCCGTCCGTGGCCGGGAGGTGTTCAAGAAAAACTGTGCCGGTTGTCATCGAGTGGGCGGCCTGGGCGTGGATGTCGCACCCAGCATTTCCGACTCTCGGACCAAGACGCGCGAGCAACTGCTGGTCGACATCTTGCAGCCGAGCAAGGCGATCGACGCCGCCTTCGTCAGTTTCACCGTGGTCACCGCCGACGGCCGCGCCGAAGTGGGCCTGATCGCGGCCGAAACGGCGTCGTCAATCAGCCTGAAGCAGGCCGAGGGAAAGACGATCACGCTGTTGCGCAGCGAAATCGAGGAACTGCGTTCCAACGGCGTCTCGCTGATGCCGGATGGTTTGGAGCGGAGTATTTCGCGGCGGCAAATGGCCGACTTGATTTCGTTCATCAAGAACTGGCGCTACGTGGAGGCGAACCTGCCCGCGCGCGCAGGTCGCTAACGCTCATCACCTCGGTGCCTCGTTCCCACGCTCCGCGTGGGAACGGCCCTTCGGCCGCTCCGCGGCCACGTTGGGCGGATGGTGCGGTAGATACTGCGCGCGGACATTCCGCCGCGTAGCGGCGAGGTTGTCGAGCCTGGGGCGACAGCCCCAGGAACGCGCCATGAAAAACGGTGGTCCGCCCCGTAGGGGCGCGGTGGTCGATCCATCACCGCGTCGACGTCCCGACGAGACGCTCATGTGGACGACGGTCGGGGGCGCCCTGCCGGGCTCCGAAAAAACTGGCAAAACCGTACCTTTACCCGATGAAACCGGTCCCGGACGGTGACATGCTGCAATTCCTGATGGAGTCGCGCAGCCTGACGCAACAAGAACTGGCGGCGGCGACGGGGATCGTCAATACGACCCTTTCGGCCGTGGTGCATGGGAAGCGGCGTTTGACCCGCGAGCACGTCGGGCGCTTGGCGGAATTCTTCGGGTTGACCCCAGGGGCGTTTGAATTCGGCAACGCCCAGGACACGAAGTAGAACGAAGCAACGGGTAGGCGCCTGATCCGCGCCGAACGGACCACGCGCCGCGACGATCGCCCCTCCGGTGTCGTTGCGGCCGTGGCCGGCCCGCCAACCGGAGGAAGTCATGTCAAAGAAAGCCAACGTCCACAAAAAAAAGAAGGTCGAGGCACGCAAGCCGTGCGACATCGACCCCACCAGCGAGCGAGAAACCGGCACGGTCCTGGTCAAGACGTTCCCACCACCGGGTGGCTCTGGCGTTACGTGATCCCCAACTGGGCGGCGACAGCTTCGACCTTCTGTGCCGCATCGTTGTGGGACATGCGACGAGTCTCCCGCAAAAACTGCATTGCCTTCGCCCGTTCGCCCGTTCTCACCAGCCCGTACAACTGCATTTCCCACTGCGAATCGACCCCTGGAGCCGCGGCAGCCAGCCATTCCACACGTACTTTTCCGTCAGGGATGCCGCAAGTAAGAATCCGTCGTTGGTCGTGTGGGTAATGTTGCTTTTTGAAATCAACGAGTTCGTCAATCATGGCCTCCACGTCGTTCGACTTGAACTCGCTCCACATTTCGGGCTTCTCGGCTTCGATCATTTCCCAAGCCGGGCGGTAGCCCTTTCGACCATGACCGAGGCCAGCCGTTTCATTCCATGCGATGTTGGCGAACATCAATGCGACATGGGCAGCTTCCGACGAGGGAACGCCGCCAGGACTTCGAAGCAAACGCTCCGACATCTCCTTCATGATCTCCGACAACTTGCGGGGCTCCCCATCGGGACCGCCTTTCTTCCGTGCCATCGTCATCCTCCTTTCTAACGATTGTCGAGGATTTCGGGAATCATTGGTCGCTGTCGTTCCAGCCCATCCCGATCCCCTCGTCCTTGAACCACTCCTCCAATCCTTGCTCCAGAGCCGCCATCGCCTCGGTCAGCGTTTCGGCCTTGTCGTCCTCAAAAACCAACCCGCTGTCGTCGAACGCCCCGACTACGAAGCCAAGTCCATCCTGATCGCCAATTTCGATATGACCGTAGCCCTGGACCCACTTGGCGACGGCCGGGAATGCCTTCTCGACGGCGGCTTGCTGTTCGGAGGGTTGACGCAGTTGGCCGACATTATATCGGGCGGCGGGCCGGTTGGGAGTACCAGGAGGGAAGTCGTCTTGATTCAGGCTGGAGGCGACGGATAATCAGGCCAAGGAGATCGCCATGAAACTTCAAGGAGTCCTCGTCGCCGCCGTTCTGCTCGTCGTCGTTGGCAGGATGGCGGGCCAAGAACAGCCCGCCGAGACCGAACCGAAGCCCGCCCAAGACGAAAAGCTGCGGCAAGAATTGCTCAGCCGGGTGGAGAAAGACCAGGCCGCCCGCAAAGCGATGATGGAATTGATGCGGCGATCGAAGGAGATCGATCCAAATCACCCCGACATCAAGAAGCTGCTGGAGATTGACCGCCAGAACACGGCCTGGCTCAAGGAGATCGTCGAAGAGCATGGCTGGCCGGGCAAGACCCTGGTCGGCGAAGATGGTGCCCATTCGGCCTGGCTCCTGGTTCAACACGCCGACCACGACGTTGTTTTCCAGAAGAAATCCCTGGACCTGTTGAGGGCGGCGGTCGAGGAGGAGGAAGCCTCGCCCCAGGATTTTGCCTATCTGACCGACCGAGTGCGGGTTGCTGAGAAGAAAAAACAACTTTATGGCACCCAATTCGTGCAGGAAGGCGGCAAGCTGGTCCCCCAGCCCATCGAGGACGAGGAGCACGTCGATGACCGCCGCAAGGAGATCGGTTTGGAGCCGCTGGCGGAATACTTGAAGTTTGCTGAAGAGTATTACATGCCGCAGGAGGATGAAAAAGGGGAGTGAACGCCATCACTTTTGGTAATGCACCGCCAGCCAGATCGTCGGCTCGTCGGGCGTCGTCCAATCGACCCGGTGCCTCTTGTGGGCCGGAATGTTCACGAAGTCGCCGGGCTTCATCTCGACCTCATTGTCCTCGAACCGCATCCTCGCCGACCCCTTCAGCACGACGACCCACTCGTGCTGATCTTGGTCGTACCAAAAGCCTTCCGGCGCAGGCAGCGGCTTATGGCCCCCGTTGCTTTCCGGCCAGATGGAATCGACCATCATTGTCTCCCTTCAACTGCGAGATGGGATCGAACTTGTGATCGTGACAGCGTGCGCAGTGAACGGTGAGACTCTGGAAAGTACCCATCACGGTGCTGACCAGACGGCCCAAGCCTCCACCGCCACCGCCACCATACCGCTTCGCCACCCGAAGATCCGGAATAGGCGCCGACGAGATGTTCAGCGTGAGCGAACCGTCGGAGATCTTCAGGTCAAAATCCAAAATGAGCTTGTGCAAATTGGGGAACAGTTTTTCGCGCCGGTCCCCAACCAAGTCCACGATTTCGACGACCACACCGACGGCCTCGGCACTTCCGTCCTTTGGCACAAAAGCGTCGATAAGGTCTTTCTCGGCGGCCGGTTGAATGTCTGGCGGCAACTGTGACTTGTTCCAGCCAGCGATGCACAGCCCGATGATCGCCTTGGCCTGCGCGTCGGTCGTCCCGCGTCGCTTGAGAAGTGGATCCGCAAGCTTTAGGATGACGGCCGACATCCTCGGATCGCCTTCGGGCGTTTCGATCTCTCGTTCCACACCCATCGCGGACAAGCGTTTCCACCGTTCATCATCCATCACGGGCATGGGGCACTCCTTTCTTTCTGTTGGAACTCGCCACTACGCTGATGCGATGGCCTAGCCCAATCTGGCCAGCGCCGCCAGCGCCGCCTTGACCTTCTCGACGCTCCCGACTTGGGCGACCAGCTTCTTGGCGGCCACCAGGTCGTCGATCGAGAGCGAGGCCGTCGTGGAGCGAGCCGCTGGTGCTGAAGTGCCGGCGGCTGCCTTGCGGCGCCGGCGCCGCCGCATGCCCATTGCGGTTAGCACCTTGCCGATCACCGTGGATGAGGTGTGGATGCCTTGCCCGGCTAGCACGTCACGCACATCCCGCGGTCGAACTGGCTGGGGAAGCGATTTGGCAACGTCGCGGATGGCATCGGCCTTGGTGCCGTTGCCGGACGAGGCGCCTGGCTTGGCGATCCGCGGTTTGCGGCCGGGCTTGTTCGTCGGCACCTCCCATCGTTCGCTATACTTGATCTTGCCGCAGGAGCGCAAGCAACCCATCGCATGGCTATGCTAAGGCGTTGGTTCGCTGCGGGTGACCTTTGGGGTGTTGTGTCGCTCGACGCCGCGGTCGTCGTTCCGTGCTCAACAATGGGCGGCGGAACATTCCGGCGCTTGCCCTGTGACCGCAGCCAGCGGCGAAAGTCGGCCGCCAAGTCGCGCCCCGTCGTGTAGCGGTCGGTCACGCGCTTCGCCAGGCAGCGCAGAGTGATCCGTTCGAGCTCCGCCGGGATCGAATCGTCGATCTGCCGGGGCGGCTTCGGCTCGCGCTGCTCGATCTCGTCCAGGCAAGCCTTTACGTCGCCGCGCCAAAACGGCTGCCGGCCGGTAAGCAGTTGGTAGGCGATGACGCCCAGGCTCCAGATATCGGCGCGGCCGTCGAGACGGTGCGTCTCGCCGCGGACTTGCTCAGGGGCCATGTAGGCGGGCGTGCCGGCGACTTTTCCGGCCAACTGCCGTTGAGATTCCTCCGATACCGCCAGACCAAAATCGAGGAGTTTTGGTGATGGGTGAGTCGTGAGGGGTGAGGGGTGAGAGGTGAAGCCGTCGGCTTCCGTACCACTCACCACTCCTACCACTCGACCACTCACCACTCGACCACTCACCACTCGACCACTCACCACTCGACCACTCACCCCTCCACCCCTCACCACTCCACCAGCTTCCAGCATGATATTGCCGGGCTTGAGGTCGCGATGCACAAAGCCCTTCTGGTGTGCGTAATGCAGGGCGTCGGCTACGAGAGCCAACAGCCGCGCGACGGCCATGTGCGAAAGCCGCTCGGTCGCGAGTACCTCCTCAAGCGTGCGGCCGGCGACGTACTCCATCACGATGTGGCAATCCAATCCGTCGCGGCCCACGTCGTAGACGGCAACGATGGCCGGGTGCTTGAGGCCGGCCGCGTGCCGCGCTTCGTCGAGGAACTTGTCGGCGTCGGCCGCCGTGGCGAAACGGCCGGCGCGGGGCACTTTGATGGCCACCGGGCGGTTCAACTCGGGAT
>DATKSN010000227.1:0-7329 GCA_035531595.1 Pirellulales bacterium
GAGAATGAGACGTTCACGGTGGCTGGGGCAGAGCCTAAGCGATGCCCCGGTCGCTATGTAGCCGGGGCATCGCTTACGCTCTGCCACCAGCCACCACCTTCTCGTGACAAAACGTCTCATTCTGGGCCGCGCACAGTATAAATAAACATCCCAAGAGGACATTTCAAGGAAATTGCTCCATCTGCAGCAAATTGCCCAGCGTGGCCGCACTGCTCCATACGTCGTCCAAAGCGTCGATGTAGCTCAAGTTGGCGTCGAACAAGGATCGTTGGGCTTCGAGGAATTGGAACACCGGCAGAATACCGCCGCGGTAGCCCTTCTGGACCAGTTTGAAGTTCCTCTTGGCGGTCGGCACGATTTCCGTGCGGATCTTTTCGGCAAGCTGTAGCGCCGCGCGGTGCCGGCCCAGCGCGTCGGCGGCCTGGTCCAAGAGCCGATTTCGCGTCACCCCGACGTCGGCCGACGCGACCTGGTTATCCCAGCGCGCCGCGCGGATGCCGCCTTGGTTGAGATTCCAAGTCGGAATGAGGAAGCTCCCGTTCATCCAGAACTGCTGATTGAGGTTCAGCGGTCCCCATTGGGCCGCGGGCCCGGTGTAGGGGTTGGGCCAGGGTTCAACTCGCGCCCGCGTCAACAACAGACTGGTTCGGCTCACTTCGGCGCGGGAATTCAGGACGTCGACGTTTTGCGAGGCCACGTACCGCCGCACGAACAAATCGTCGAACGGCGGCGGCCGATCCGCCGGGTCGCCCAGCACCGCGGCGATCGGCAAGCCGGGCAATCCGACCACGGCGGCGAGCTGCCGGCGATCGCTGATCAACAGCGTCCTGGCTTGCAGCAACGCGGCCTCGGCCTTTTGCATCTCGAGGGCCAGCAGCAGTACGTCGGTTTCGGCCACCTGCTCCGCATCGAACAACCGTTTCGCGGCGTCCCGCGCGCCGGCGGTGACGCGCACGACTTCCTCCAGCCCGGCCACGCGCCGCTGCTGGATCAACAAGCCATAAAACTGCTCGCGAACCGACTGCAAGACGTCGTAACGATCGGACCAGGCCGAGAACGTCGCCTCGCGCACTTGTTGCATGGCGGCGGCCCGATCGAGCCGCTTCTTTCCCTTGACGGGGATTTCCAGTTGAAAACCGGCGTTGTAGGCTTGCTGCAATCCGGCGCCGATGACTTCGGGGTTGTTCGTGTCCCAGCGCGGGTTGCTCCAGATGCCGGCTTGCAGGGCCGTGCCGCGCGCCGAATCGACCCGCGCCCGCGCGCGCCGGAGGATCGGGTTGTTCTCCAAAGCCAGCCGCGTCAACTGATCCAAGTTCCAATGGCCCTGGTCCGTGTCGTCCATGCGGAATTGCAGTGTCGTCTGCGGCCGGCCACGCGGACTCGGAACGACCTCGGGCGCGGCGCGGTCCCGTGGAGGCGGCAGGTCGCTTTGGGGCCGGCCGGCCCCGCCTTCGGTCTTGCCCGGCGACGTCGCGGGCGGCGTCTGCTCGGGAGTTTCCCGCCAGGCATGGCGCCAATCGGCCTTCACCGCGGCCGCCTTGCGTGTACTCCTTGACGACGCCAGATACCCGCCCGAGCGCCGCGGAGGTCGCGCCTCGGCGTGGGCCGGGCACGGCACGCGGCCGAGGGCCAACAGAACCACCCAAAACCAGAGGGCAATTATTTTCCTCGTTCCCACGCTCCGCATGGGAACGAGGGTTCGTGGTTCTTTAGTTTTCATTGTTTCCTCGTTGTTTCCTCGTTCCCACGCTCCGTTTCCTCGTTCCCACGCTCCGCGTGGGAATGGATTCCCGGCCGTTCCGCGGCCACGGGGACGGGGAGCGTCCGTTAACGCGTTCCCACATGGAGCGTGGGAACGAGCGACAAATGACAAATGACAAATCACGGGAATTGCTCCAATTGCAACAAGTTGCCCAGTTCGGCCGCGCTGGACCAAACGTCCTCCAGGGAATCGATGTATTGAAGGTTGGCCTCGAACAATGCCCGTTGGGCCTGGAACAACTGGGCGACGGGCATCAGCCCATTCCGGTAGCCCGACTGCACCAGCTCCTGGTTTCTCAGGGCAATGGGAAGGATATTGACGCGAATCCGTTCGGCCGACTGCAACGCGGCGCGATGGCGGCCCAACGCGTCGGCGGCTTGCTTGAGCAGTTTGTTTTGCGTCGCGGGCACGCTGGCCGTCGCGTCGACGATGTTCGCCTCGGCGGCGCGAATGTTGCCTTGGTTGCGGTCCCAAAGCGTGATGTTGAAGGCGAAGTTGTACCAGAATTGGTTGTTCGGCGAATGGGCGGGCACTCCCCATTGCTGAGATGGACCCGAGTACAAATTCGGGTACGGCTCGACCTGCGCGCGACGCAGCAGGATGCGCCGGCGGTTGATGTCCGTCTGCGCGCTCAAGACGTCGACGTTCTGCGTGGCCACGAACTCAAGAACGTACCGATCGTCGAAGCGCGGAGGCTCGCCGGCCAGATCGCCCAGCAGTTCGCCGATCGCCAGGTCGGGCCGTGCCACCGCGGCGGCCAACTGCCGTCGCCGTCCGACCAAAAGGGTCTCGGCTTGGAGCAACTCGCTTTCCGCTTTTTGCAGTTCCAGGGTCAACAGCAGCACGTCCGTCTCCGCCACGAGTCCCGCTTTGAACATCCTCTGCGCCGCGTCGCGCGCCCCCTGGGCGATCCGCACCAGTTCGCGAGAGACCACCACGCGGCGCTGCTGGGCCAGGGCGGCGTAGAATTGCCGGCGAACCGCCTGCAAAACGTCGTAGCGGTCGGACAGCGCGGCCAATTCCGCTTCCCGCGCGAGTTGTTGCGCCGCCTCTCGATCGAGCCGCTTTTTTCCCTTGACGGGGATCTCGGTTTGGAAGCCGGCGTTGTAGGCGTTGTTCATGCCGACGCCTAGAACTTGAGGGTTGTTCGTGTCCCAGCGCGGGTTGGCCCACAGGCCGGCTTGCAGCGCGGCCCCGCGGGCCTCCGTGATGCGCCAGCGCGCTCGCCGGACGATCGGATGGTCATCCAACGCCAGTCGGGTCAAGCGTTCCAAATTCCAGTCGCCCGACGGCGGTGGATTCGTTCGAGGACGCCGCGGCGCCAAGGGCTCAAGCGGCGCGGCCAACGGTTCGGGCGTGGCTCTGCCCGGCGCGATGGGTTCTTGGGCTTGCGCGAAACGCAATTCGTTCGTCTCGTTCGTCGCCGGCGGGATCTCGGCGAAATGTGCGGGTAGGCTCGCGTACAAGGGCGGTCTCGTCAAGCGGGTGGTGGAAACGGGCCTTTCGGGCGCGCGAACGGCGTGAGACGACGGCAGCGTGCAGCCGGCAATCGTCAACAGCCATAAGCAGATTGCACCCTGCCAACGCATCGCGCGGTTCCCGAGTTTCAAACGCAGCCTCTGGCTATCTCTTTAGGGCTATCGGTACGGTTTGCCGAATGTTCCAAGAATTCCGATAAGTCGGATAGTTCCGCGTTTTTCGCCCGCATAATTTGCGGGACCGTTAAAAAGTGAAGTATCCGCCATGGAACCACCGATACCACTTGACGAGTCGCACACGAACCCGCTGTGCAAGCAAGGCCCAGCGTTGAACTTATACCTCTCGCGGTCGAGAATGAGACATTCACGGTGGCTGGGGCAGAGCGTAAGCGATGCCCCGGTCGCTATCTCGCCGGGGCATCGCTTACGCTCTGCCACCAGCCACCACTTTTTTGTGACAAAATGTCCCATTGTCGGCCGCGTGAATTATGCCTTGCTTGCGCCGCGGGTTTGATCGTCGCCTTCGCGCTCCTCGCCCTGCGCACTGCGACCGCGGCCGGGCCGCCCTCCCGACAGCGGGGTTATCTGCGAACGGCGCGGCAGACGCGTCCTGAGCAGGGGACCGGCTCGAACGACCCACCCGTTCCTGAGCGATCCACCTGGATCCCCGATCCGTCGGCGAATTTCCGGGTCGAGGGCCAATGGACGTTGGACGAACTGACGCGGTACGCGATCGAAAACAACCCGATCTTTCCTCGAGCGCAGGCCCGAATTCAATCGTCCCGCGCCGCCGCCTGGCAGGCCGGCCGCTGGACGAACCCGAGGTTCGACACCAACAATCCCCAGATCCTGGCCGGTGGTCCCAACCGGAACCGGTATTCCGCCGGCGCCCAGGTCGATATTCCGATGGGTAAGAAGCGGCTCGACCGCGCGGCCGGCTTCCAGCAGGCGCGCGAGAACGAGTTTTCAGCGCTCTCCGACCGATACGACGTGTTGACGGCGGTGCGGCGGAATTTTTACGCCGTCTTGGCGCAGCAGCAACGAATCGTCGTGCTGCGGCAACTGGTGGCCATCGCCACGGGTACGCGGGATACGGCCCGCAAGCGCTTTGAACACGAGCAGTCCGCCGAGATCGACGTGCTGACGCTGGCCATCGAGCTCAGTAAGGCCGAGGCCGCGTTGCGGCAGGCTGAAACGCTGCTGGTGGCCCAGCGGCGGCGGCTTGCCGCCGCCACCGGATCGCCCGATTTGGCCATCGGGCCCTTGCGCGGCGAACTGGCCGGCGCCCCTCCGAGCTTCGACGACGCCTACGTCCGGCAGTTCGTGGCGGAACGAAACGTCGATGTCTTGAACGCCCGCACCGAAGTCAACCGCGGCCGCACGCTGCGCCGCCGCGCCGAAATCGACCCCATTCCCAATCTCTATACGGGTCCGGCGGCGGCCTGGTTCCCGGCCGCTTCCGGTCAAGCCACCCAGTTCTGGTACAACTTTCAGTTCAACATCCCGGTTTGGGACCACAACCAGGGCAACATCCAGTCGGCGCGGGCCTACGTGCGCGATGCCGAGGCTGGCGTTCAAATCGCACAGAACTCGCTGATTCTTCAAGCCGCCGACGTTTTGAGCCGCCATCGCGCGGCCGTCCAGCGGGCCGAACGAATCAAGCAGGCCATTCTTCCCACCGCGCGCAAAAACCAGCGCCTGGTTGAAAAAGGTTATCGAGCCGGGCTGTTCGACGTGACGCGAGTTCTGCAAGCCCAACGCGCTCTGTTCGAAGCGAACGACGACTACATCGACGCCTTGGAAGACGTCTGGTCGACCGCGGCCGATCTGGGTAACTTGCTGCAACTCGAACGGTTTCCTTGAGTTCCCCCTCGCGCCGCTCGACGGCCTGGGGTTGAGCGGCTATACTTCACGCGGTCATTCACGGTGGCTGGGGCAGAGCCCGGGGTATCGCTTAGGCTCTGCCCCAGCCACCATGTTGTGCATACTGAGTTACCGATGAATTGGATCGCAGACGAAGACCCGCGGGTTTGGGCGGCCATTGCCGGCGAAATCCGGCGCCAGACCGACGGCCTGGAGATGATCGCCAGCGAAAACTACACCAGTCCGGCGGTGATGCAGGCCGTCGGTAGCGTGCTCACGAACAAGTACGCCGAGGGCTACCCCGGCAAGCGTTACTACGGGGGTTGCGAGTGCGTCGACGTGGTCGAGAACCTCGCCCGCGACCGGGCCAAAGCGCTGTTCGGCGCCGAGCACGTCAACGTGCAGCCCCATTCGGGAAGCCAGGCGAACCTGGCGGTTTACCTCACCGCGCTTGTGCCTGGCGACTCGGTTTTGGGCCTCGACCTGGCCCACGGCGGGCACCTGACGCACGGCATGAAGCTCAACATTTCCGGGCTGCTTTACCATTTCCACAGTTACGGCGTGACCCGCGACACGAACCGCATCGACTTCGACCAGGTGGCCGCGCTGGCCCGCGAGCACAAGCCCAAAATGATCGTCGCCGGAGCCAGCGCCTACCCGCGTGAAATTCCCCACGCGCGCTTCGCCGAGATCGCTCGTGAGTGCGGCGCCAAGCTGTTCGTCGACATGGCTCATTATGCCGGGCTGGTCGCCGCCGGACTTCACGACAACCCTGTGCCCGTGGCGGACTTCGTGACCACCACCACCCACAAGACGCTGCGCGGCCCACGGGCCGGCCTGACGATGTGCCGCGCCGAACATGCCAAGGACATCGATCGCAGCGTGTTCCCCGGCATCCAGGGGGGACCCTTGATGCACGTCGTCGCCGCCAAGGCGATTTGCCTGGGCGAGGCGCTGCGACCCGAATTCAAGGAATACGGCCGAAGGATCATCGACAACGCCAAGACCTTGGCCGAGCGGCTGTTGGCCGGCGGCGTGGCCCTGGTCAGCGGCGGCACCGATAATCACCTGCTGCTGGCCGACGTGACGACGCTGGGGCTGACCGGCCGAGAGGCCGAGGCGGCGCTGGGCCGCTGCGGAATCACGGTGAACAAGAACATGATCCCCTACGACCCTCGCAAGCCGATGGACCCATCGGGCATCCGCATCGGCACGCCGGCCCTCACGACCCGCGGCATGGGTCGCGACGAAATGAGCCAAATCGGCGCCTGGATGCTCGACACGCTCAAGGCCCCCGACGACGCCGCGGTCGCCACGCGCATCCGCGGCGATGTAGCGAGCCTTTGCGAGTCGTTCCCGGTCCCGGCGGCGGCCGGATGAAGGGAATGACCCATGACCAAGGACCAAGGACCACGACCGATGTCCGCCCCTGAAGCCCCGTCGCCGGTCAAGAGCCGCGTGCTGATCGCCGACGACAACCCGACCAACGTCGAGTTGCTCGAGGTCTATTTGAGCGACGTCGATTGCTTGATCGCCGTGGCGGTCGACGGCCTCGACACGCTGAACCAGGTCGAGACGTTTCGGCCCGACCTGATCTTGTTGGACATCATGATGCCCAAGCTCAGCGGTTTCGAGGTCTGCAAGAAGCTCAAGAGCAACCCGGCGACGCGGGGCATCATGATCCTGATGGTCACCGCCTTGAACGAACTGGGCGACATCGAGCGGGCGGTGAACGCCGGCACCGACGATTTCCTCAGCAAGCCCGTCAACAAGATCGAGTTGCTCAAGCGTGTCGAGAACATGCTCAAGCTACGGCACGTCACCGACGAGGTCGAGCGCCTGCGGCGCTACATCGAGGGCATGGAAGACTCCGCCGGGCCGCAAGGCTAGCTAGCTCACCGCCGCCAGGGTTCCAATTGCTGTGGAACTTTGTCAACGCTTGAATTCGTCGGGCAGTTCGCTTAGTCGTTCACTCCGCCTCGGGACCACGCCGGAGCATTGCGACCATCACGTCGAGGCGGCTGTCCATGCCCTGCTTCATTTCCTCAGCCAGCTTTTCGTGGGTTATTTCATTTCGGGGCCGGGCTTATACTGTGCGCGGCCCAGAATGAGACGTTTTGTCACGAGAAGGTGGTGGCTGGTGGCAGAGCGTAAGCGATGCCCCGGCTACATAGCGACCGGGGCATCGCTTAGGCTCTGCCCCAGCCACCGTGAACGTCTCATTCT
>DATKSN010000228.1:0-4548 GCA_035531595.1 Pirellulales bacterium
GAACCCGTAACAGGAACCCGTAGTGCATTCCACCAACCCACCCGACCCCAACCACCAACACCTATGGACACCAGCTAAAAACGAGGGCGTCATCACGCCCGACGCCTATTGACATTCATTGTTGGATCTGCCGGACAAGCCGGCGAGGGGGCGGCCGAATACTCGCGACTTGTGTAGGTAGTACAGCGACGGCATTGCCCCCCGTAAAAAAACGGCGGGCGAGGGCCTTCGCACCTTAGGTTTTACCACATCTAGTTTGGATGATTTGGGACATCATTTAGGGAATCTGGACAACCGTCGATCGCTTGCCCTATTTGCCACGCTTCACCAGGATCCTGCTTTTTGACTCTGAAAATCGTTCCTATAGAGATGTGGTAAAACCTAAGCCTTCGCACCTGGGCTACCAGACCCCGCCCGCCACCGCGGCTTCGGCTCCGTCGCCCGGCCATGTCATTGACGGCACGGCCGGGTCGGGTACAGTACGCAGGAGAAAGGCGAAAGTGAAAAGGAGAAAGTGACGCGCAAAACACTTTCTCCTTGTTCCTTTCTCCTCTTCCAACGGGCCTAACGGCCACAACACACCCGAAAACCGCCGGCGCTGCGGCGGTCCAGCGGGTGGCCGTCGCGGCGGAGCGCGGAACGACAGCCGGACGCGCCGTCGCCGTACGCGCCACCGCGGCTTTGGCCCCGTCGCCCGGCAACGTCCACTTGGCCGCGGCCGGGTCGGGTACACAGGATACGGACCGTGTCGTCTTCTTGGCACTGGCCGGGCATGCTTGCCGCGCTTGGGCGGTGCGGACCCGGCATCGGGCAAAACTACGAACGACGATTGGAACGGACGGGACTAACGGCCACAACACACCCGAAATCCGTTGTTGTTGTTACGGTTCAGCGGGTGGTTCTCGTTGCGGTTCGCGGAACGACAGTTGGACGCGTTGTTGTACGCGCCACCGCGAAGCACGCGGCCGGACCCGGCGTTTAGCGATCCGTCCCCTTTCTCCAGCCTCGCCCCAGTTCATCGACGCGCTCGGCGGCGTGCTTTACCTGCGTGCCGGCGAGCAATTCCAAATCATAAGCTAGCCGAAGCATCGCCCGAACGCAAACGAGTTTTCCATCGGCGTGCCGCAGGTAGTCGCTTCGCTCGCGCCCGCGCACCGAGTTGGCCATCAGAATCGCCTCCTGGAACTCGAAGGCCAGGTTTTCGAGCTTGAGCGTAAACGAGTGGCGGAGGTTCTTCGGAAACCTCTGCGTGTGCCGCAAGAGCCAAAGCAAGAAATCGTGCGTCTTGACGAAAAGCGGCGATGTAGGCGCGTCCATTAATTTTCTCGCGAGCAGGGGGGAAGCCCCCCTGCACCCCCCAGAATTCAGAGTTCAGAGACCAGAGACGCAGAGATCAGACGACTGGAACGGACGGGACTAACGGCCACACAACACCCGAAACCCGAGGTTGAGGTCGCGGTCCATCGGGGGGGCGGCGAAGCGGGCCGCACAGCGACAGTAGGACGCGCTGCTGTAGAACGCGCCACCGCGAACCACGCGGGCCGACCCGGCGGCGGGACCGGTCGGATCGCTGACTGCCCCGGCGGCGTACTCGCCATGCCAATCCCAGCACCACTCCCAGGCATTGCCATAAAGGTCGTACAGGCCGAACGGGTTGGAGGGCAGTCCCTCGACCTGATGCGTGCGGCCGCTCGAGTTGGAGTTGAACCAGGCATGCTGGGCGAAATTCGTCTCGTTGTCGCCGAAGGACCACCGCGTAGTTGTTCCCGCGCGGCAGGCGTACTCCCATTCGGCCTCCGTGGGTAAACGATACCCGGTTCCGCCCAGAACCTTGACCACCTCCCCGTCACGCACATAGTACGGTTTACGTTGCTCCTTCTCGCTCAACTTGTTGCAGAAATCGATGGCGTCGAACCAGCTCACCGTTTCCACGGGGTACTCACGGGTATCCAGGTCTTTCACGGCGTCCTTGCCCGCCCCACCCGACGAGAAATACGAGGGATTGACACCCATCAGTTCCTGGTACTGCCGCTGCGTCACTTCGCAACTGCACAGATAAAACGCCTGCGTCAGTTTCACAGGGTGCCGCGGGCCTTCGCTGCGGAAACGGACTTGCCAGTTCTGATCAGTCGTGGTTTCAACCAGTGCGTCGATTTCCGCCTGCGGGCTGCCCATCGTAAACTCACCCGGCGGGATCAAACGCAGTTTCATCCCCAGCGAGTTTTCGATCTCGACCTTGGTGCCCAGGTATTTCGCCCACGCTTCTTGATAGGCCCCGGCCTGCTTGGCGTCGAAGGGGGCGATTGCCGGAAGCGGTGCCTCTCCGAGTACGGTGTCGCCCTGGACCACCCGCACCTTGCCGGCGAGCAACTCCACCTTGAGTGTGATCGTGTCCCCGCGATTCAGAATGAACTTGTTGGTCTCGAATTCCAACTCGCCGTACTTGATCCGCAGACCGTGGTTGCCGGGCTGTAACTTGATCTCCTCGGATTTGGCCCCCTTGATCGTCGCCCCTTTTCCGTCGACGACGACCTCGATCGCCGGGTCGTTGATCTCGATCCGCAGCGTTCCCTGTTTGGTCTGAAGGAAAAGGACGATCCCGGCCAACAGCAACGCGGAGGCCCCCGCCGCGCAGGCGACAAACACCCGGATGCGCCGCCCGCCGCCGGAAACACTGCGCCGCCCCCGCATGTGGCGGAACTCGTGAGAGTTCCGGCGTTGCGCTTTGACGCTCGGAATTCTTACGAATTCCGCTACCTTCTTCCACCAGGCCACGGCGGCGGGCGCGACCAGCGATTGCTCGGTCGTGGGGTCGGTATCGACTTGAGGGCCTGTCATCGCCATCGTTGCTTCAAGCAGCGGCGGCGAAGGACGTTTCGTCGCCGGCGCGGGCTTGCTCGGCGCGTGGCCGCCGGCGGCCTTCGACGGGTTCATACCGCGTAAGAACTCGCTCAGACGATGGTCCTCGCCTGGGGCATCGCTGACCTCACTGGCGGACCCCACGGCATCCCGGTCCAGGCGAAAGCGCTCCAGCTCCGCAACCACTTCGCTCATCGACTGGAAGCGATCCTCCGCCTTCTTGGCCACCATTTTCGTGAACACGGCCTGCAAGGCGGGCGTTGCCTCCGCGCAGGCCGCTTGCAGCGACGGGATCGGCTGCTCGCGATGGGCCAGCAGTTTCGCCATCACGCTTTCTCCGCCAAAGGCCGCTCGTCCCGTCAGCAGATACCAGAGCGTGCAGCCGAGGCTGTAAACGTCGCTGCGCTCGTCGGCGTGCTTGGTGTCGAGCGCCTGTTCGGGCGACATGTAATCGACCGTGCCCATGATCTGGCCCGTGCCGGTCAGTTCGGTGTGCTCCACCCCGGCCGCCGATTCGAGCCGGGCCAGGCCCATGTCGAGGACTTTGACGACCCCCTTCTTATCCACGAGCAAATTGGCGGGTTTGACGTCCCGATGCACGACCCCTTCGCCGTGGGCGAACTCCAGGCCCCGAGCGGCTTGCAGGACGTAGCTGACCGCCTCGGCGACAGGGAACGGCCCGTTCTTCTTCACCAGGGCTGAAAGGTCGGTGCCCTCGACGTACTGCATCACCAGGAAGTGCCGGCCGGCCGCTTCGTCGGCGTCGTACGCGGTGACGATGTTGGGGTGTTCCAGTTTGGCCGCCGCTTTGACCTCCCGTTGAAAGCGGGCGACCGCGCCGGGATCGTTGCTGACGCCGGCCGGCAGCATTTTGATCGCCACGATCCGGTCCATGCGGCGGTGCCGGGCCTTGAAAACCTGCCCCATGCCCCCCTGCCCGATTTGGTCTAGGATCACGTAGTTTCCCAGCACGAGATCCTTGGCCTTACCCTGGTAAGCTTCCTTCACCTGGTACGTCGTCAGTACCTTCCGCCGGACCAACTCGCGGGCGACTTCCTGGGCGTCGTGCTGACGCTCGGGCGGCAGCTTCTCGCGCAGCGCTCGGAGATTGCTGGGCGAGATGATGCCGCTCTGTTCGAGGCCCTTCACGAATTGTTCAACGGCGACAGCCATGGCTTCGTCAACTAGCGGTTTGGGCTCATCGCGGCAATGGAACGACAGCGTGGCGGAGAGCCCCTAACTTAGCACAGTTTATCCCGCGCACGAGGGGTCGTCCAGCTATTTACGTCGAGCGACCCTTGCTCGAGCGGTCATGGCACGCCCATTGCAAGATCGCCGCATCAGCGCTGCCTAGCGGCAGGTCGGACGAGTCGCCGACGCACAGAGCATCGATCGGCAGCCCGCTCCGCGTGTTTTGCCGAAGGATCGCCAACCACAGTGGCCCCCGCAGCGCGCATCTGTGCCACACGCGCCGAGGCCTTCGTCGGGTAAAGGTACGGTTTTGCCAGTTTTTTCGGAAGCTGCGCTGGAGGGCGTCCATGTGAATGGCCCGCGCCGCGCCCTGAATCGCGGCGGGCCGTGGACGGGGAGCGCCTCGGACCTGCTTTACGCGGTTGAGACGATCGTTGGACGTAGCGGCGCGAGGCACGGAGGATGGCCGCGTGACATCACGCGCTTCGGAGGGTGCAT
>DATKSN010000229.1:0-23410 GCA_035531595.1 Pirellulales bacterium
TCGATCCACGATCCGTTTGCCCGACATCCGGCGGCCCGCCCCAGGGGCGGCCGTAGCGGCACACGCCGTGCCGGCCCCCACGGCGCCGCGAGCCAGCCGTTGGGCCGAGGCGGCCGACACCAACAGCCCCATCAAGGAAGCCACGGACCCCGCCGGCGTCAGCGGCAATGCCGATTTCTATTACTCCCAATGGACCTGGCGGTTCTGAACGCCGGCGCCGTGGGCAGTTACCGCAGTTTGACCTCGTCGCCCCCCGCCTTGGTGAACATGGCGCGAATGGTGGCCGCGTCGGTGCCCTTGGGCACGACCTTGACCGTTCCATCCGCGAAGGCCGCATAGAACCCTTTTCCAGGGCCGCGGAACGGCCGCATGACGGCATGGTCGGGGGTGGTCTCGACATCGACGGGCTTTGTCCAGGGCACCGGCTGGCGGCTCTGCAGTACGAGGATCGTCTCGCCAGGCGCGTCGGTGATGCTCTCGCGCGAGATCGGCGCGTCAGCGTCGAACAACGTGCCTTGCCCGGTGACGACGAAATAATCGGCGTGGCCTTTCTCGGAAAATTGGCTCGTGCTGTAGATGGTCGGGATCTTGCCGACCAGCGGCTTGTTGTGCTCGCCGTCCCAAGGTTCGTCGAGTTTGTACTCGTCGAAGAGTTTCCGCTCGCCCAGGTAGGGGAGCAATTCCACTCGCCAACTGTGCAAGGTTTTGCCATCGGGGCCCGCGGCCGCCGCGGGGGGGTAATGTCCATGTTCGGCATGGTAGTCGTTCAGCGCCTTGGCAATGCGGCCCAGTTTGGCAATGTGCGCCTGCTCATCCTGTTTTTCCCGCGTCTCGCATTCCTCGGATGTGCGCGACCTGAAGGTCTTCGTCGCATCGGCCAGCCGCGCGACGAAATCGGCATCGAGACTTGCTTCAAGGTGGACTCGCGCCTCCATAACGTCGATTTCCAGATGGGAGAATGCATGCGCCAGCGAGCCAACGACGTCGAGCATTTGGTACTCCTTGGGCAACATCGACGGCAGCAGGATCTGGGGGACCGCCACGGCGGCCGTTGCCAGTCCGCCTTTGGCTGCCTGGCACGTCGCCACGGCCTGGTCCGATGATTTGCAAACCGCGGTGGCGCTGATCTCCAGGCCGTCGGCCGTCGAGGCGACCCGTCCAAAGAATTGCGAGGTGTTCTTAAGGGCCGACCAGAAGACTTGTTCGGCGGAGTCCGCCGCTCTTTCTTCCAACGCATCCAACGCCGCGGTATCGAAGCCCACGGCCAGCGGACTGCCGGCGACCTCCTGCCACTGGCTGTACCAGCTTGGATGGCTTTGCGGATCGGCCGCCAGCAATCTCGCCACGTCACGATCGCGCAGGATGACGATCGTCCGATCGTCGACCATCAAATAATTGACAAGATACCCGCTGTGATCGGACCGTGCGCGAAAGCATGGGTGGCCATGACAGGTCGTTTCGGTCACGCCATCCGGCAATTCACCGAAGAGCTTGACGCGCAGTTTGGTCCGCTCGTAGGGACGGCGCATGCGGTAGATTTCCAGGAGGGGCGGATCCTTTGGGTCTGGCAGCTCGGAGGACGCGGCCTGGTTCGGCGAAGTCGAGAGCACGATGGTTTTGACTTCTTCCACCTCCCACTCGCGGAGTTTATCCCATTCAGGGGCCTGGTCCTTGTCGGCCGTCGCAAATCCAAAGCCGAACAACATGGGGAAGCTGAGGAGAGTGGGTTCGACGACGACGTCCGACTTGGCCACGCGCAGCGGTTTGACGGAGACCACCGCGACCGTGTCTTCGGGAAGGTAGGAGCCGTCGAATGCCGGCAGCAAGGGGCCGTCGACGCTTGCGCCCGCGCCCTCGGCGGATTCGCCTTCCGCCGGGGGCTCGGCGGCCCGCGCCGGACCCAGGGGGCCGCGCAAGCCCGACACGCCCAGACCGATGAGCGCGAGAACCATCAGCAATGCCGTCGGCCATGCGCGCGACGACGAGCGGTCGGTGACGAATCGTTGATCGTGTAGCATCTCAATTCTCCTCATGAGTGTGCCGCGAGTCGGGAAAAATGGGCGTCCTGCCCATAACGGTCGAGGTTCCTGTCGCCCCAGTGCCATCCGCGCCAAGACGTTCGCGTACCTTTTCGGACCTCCGGATAGCGCGGCGCCGCGCGCGTCGGCGGCCAACTCTTGTTCCAGCCTCATCTGGGAAGCCAGCAAATGCACGAATGGATTATGGAAATTGAGGATGACTGCCGCTTGAGCGGCGAGCCACATCAGTTTGTAGCTCTTCCAGCAGCAAGACGAGCGACACATCAGTCACTGGCCGCGTATCGCGGAGCAGCTTGGTCAAGGCGATCAGCCCCAACAGCACTCGCGCCAAGGCGATTACGGTGCCGGAGACGACGCTGGCGGCCAGCCAGGCCGGCCAGCGCCATTTCCCGCCGTTGAGGCGGGCACGAGGTTCGTCAACCAACTCAGCTCTGCCGCGCGCTGGCGGTGAATTATCGGATCAACGTTGAGGCGGGCACGAGGTTCGTCAACCAACTCAGCCTTGAACCTGCCGAAAACGCGCGTCAAGAAACCGGCGGACGTTTCGAAATCGCCGCCCGCCTCGGCGGTGGCCGCCGTGGTGGAGATAGTCGCTGGAATCGTTGGCCGGCCGGGCGAATCGATCTCGGCGTCCGTCGTCGTTTCAAATGGCCGCGCCGCCGCTCGCGCATCGCCGAGCGTCCACCAGCGCGGCCAGGGGCTGAACGACAAGGCCGCGATGCCGACCGTGATCACCAGGGCCCCGCACAGCACCACGGCGCCCCACGCGGGACCATGGCGGCGCGCGACAAGATAGGCCCCGGCGCCAGCCAGGCAAAAGACGGTCACTTGCAGCGCCATCCAGAGCAATGAGATTCCGAGAGCATTCATCCTTGGTTCTCCCGCAGCATTTCCACAAGCCGGGCGCGCTCTTCAGGCGTCAGCTTCGTTTGCTCCATCAATCGCACGAGCAACAGCTCGCGCGATCCTTGAAAAACGCGATCGATCAAGTCGCCCAGCAGCCGGCGCGAAACATCTTCAAAGGAACGCACCGCGACAAACAGAAACGGACGTTCGGCCGTCGTTTGCTTCAAAAAGCCCTTTTCGGTCAGGATGCGAACCAGCGTGGCCACGGTCGTGTAAGCGCGGTCGACGCCCGAACGGGCCAGCTCGTCGCGGACTTCCTGCGCTGTCATCGCGCCACGCTTCCAAAACACCTGCATGACCTCCAATTCACGAATCGTGAGTTCCTTGGCCGCCGGCCGAGCCATTCGCCACCTCCCTGAGCACGCGATTTGGTTTGTTAGATTTGGTTATATAGAGTCAATGTCGGGTGGCCGTCAAGACCTCGCGCCACAAGATCTCAATGGCCCGTTGGCCGACTCCCTTTCGCCGGTGTTCGCGTTCGACGAAAAACTGCCGCGGGTAGACGCCGTCTTCGGTCGGACGGAACAGCGCGTAGGCCGCGGGTACGTCGGCCAATTCGAACAGCACGGCCTGATAGTTGCCGGCCAGCCAGTCGCCCATCCGCTTTTCGAGTTCGGCCGCCGTCAAGCGGTTGCGATGACCTTCGTCGGCGATCAGCCTCGCGTTCATCGCAGCCAACAGCGGCACGTCGTTACATGATCCTCTCGACGCAACCTAGAATCTGACCAGGAACCAGGACGCTCATGCACCGATAAGCCGGGGCGGATCGATTCATCGTTCAGGCACTTCGTCGGCCTGCTCCTGCTCCATATCACGACCACGAAAGAGCGACACGATCCGCTGGAAGTCGTTGATCAATCGTCCGACTTTCTCCGTGGGAACGTCCTCAAGACTTCGGCCGAAACGCGACAACGGCTGCGTTAGCCGATCGATTGGCCCGGTGTCCATGAGGAACGAGACAAAGCGGTGGTCGCCGGCGGGGGGTATCCAACCGCCAAGACGCGGATCGAGCCATGCATGAAAACGGCGCAGCTCGTCGGGCGGCGCGCTGGCCGCGTAACGCGCCACCACGGTCAATAGCGAATCGACCTCGGGTGGTACAGTCTCCCAATGCGGTTGCATACCATGAGCGACTTGCCAATCCGCACCGAGGTTCGCGAGATGTCGTTGGGCGAGATGCGACAGCGCGAGCTCGCGTAATTTGGCACGATACGTTTGATGAATTGCCGTCGGTTCTTCACACGCAGAGCCGGCCTCCAACTCTTCCTCAAATCGGACCTCAGTGCCAAACGCAGGCGCTCCCGCGGCCTCCTTGAGCAACTTGCGGACGACGGGCGATGCGAAATAGAGCCGGATCTGGCGGTCGACGATACGCGATTGGATGAGCGCCCCTGTTTCCCAACGCGAGATCGACTCCTCGGTGGCCGACAGGTACAGGGCAAGCTCTTTTTGGCTCAGTCCAAGCTTCTTTCGCCCCTCACGAATTTGCTCGGGCTGGAGCAGCCCCAATTCGCCGCGAAATGCGCCGCTGATCTTGTGGTCGGCCTCGATGTTGAAGAGTTGTTCGCCGCACTTGCGGCACTCGAAGACTTCCAGGCCAGGAACCTCAAATTCGTACGAGCGCCCCTCGTATGTCATCTTGGCCTGATACGTAATGATTGCCGGCCACACCTCGGCCTGGCCACAGTTAGGGCAGAGCCACGGGAAGGGTTCGGGCGGTCTTTCGGGTTTAGTCACGGCTTTTTCTGTTTGAAGTGCCAGCCCGGCGGATGGAGATGCACGATATGGATTTTGGGCCAATCGCGGATACGCTCGTCGAATCGCGTTTCGACGTAGATGTCTTGACCATCAATGTTCAGGATCATGTCGTAGTGAAAATCCCAGATTTCCTTCCAGTGGCGATCCTCCTCGACTTTCCAGATTTTTCCGCCGGTAAGTGCGTGACGATAGAGGATTTCGCCAACCGAATCTTCCGTTTGTCCCGGCAGATGCTCGTCAAGCTTTCGCCGAGCATCATTGCCCCAAAAGACGATGTTGCGGATCTTCCAGTCGGCCAGCACGGCCAGGAACCGATCGCGTTCCTCTCCTTCGAGGATCTCCTTCATGCCAAGCTCCCCGCGTCGATTTGACGCAAGGTCGCCCACGCGCGACCAACAAGATCGTTCATTCGTGCCCCAGCGGCGGCCGAACGCTGGAGTACGAGACAATTGCATTGTACGTGAAACTTGATCTTCGTCAATAGTTTCTCGGTCATCCAGTCGCCTTAAGTGACTAAAGTCGTTTTTTTGAACTGCGCGCTGATGCGCCGTGCATTCGGGTCGATCCGATTCTGCGGACTACAATTATTGTACCGTTCAAATCCTTGGGCGTCAATCCGCCCATGCGATATCATTTTGTCAAGAAACTTATTTGACATGACGCGTGTGTTATGTATAATGCGACTAATGAATACCACATGGGCGAACTCACACGCGGTCGTGGGCCCGCAGGCGATGGCGCGGCAGAACACCTGGGACGCGGCGTTCTTTTGCGGACCCCTGCGCCAATTGGTGGTGGTTGAGGCGAAGATGGCGCCCGCCGAGCGCGCCCAAGTTTTCGAGGATCTGGTTCATCAAGCCGTTGACCTCGTGGATGGACTCGCGGACCAAGGAGTCCCGGTTTTTCGGCCAACGAACGTTGGGATACTCGAGTGCCACCCGGATCGGACGCAAGCAAGAGCGCCACTGGTATCGGGGCGCGCCTGCGTGGAGCCCGGCGACGTGGTCGTGACCAAGATTGCGCCGATCCGTGCGGCGTGGGCCACGCCGCGCCTCCACCGCCATCCGATCGATTCGAGTTGTTGCCTGGTGCGCGGCCTTGGTCCGCGCCACGCATTCTGGCTGGCGCTGGCCATCAATCAGCCCGCCTACGGCAACTACCTGCTGCGTCGATCGGGCGGCACGATCTTGCCGCGTGTCCGTAGCTCGGTGATCCTGAAACTGCCGCTGCCAAAACCACCGGCAGAAGTCGATCGTTTGGCGGGGCAGGCGGCGGCGTGCCTCGACCGGCGGCTGGCCAACCTTGAAGAACTGTTCCGCCTCCAAGACAGCGCCGACGGGGCCGTACGCGACACGGTTTGGGATGAAACGGCCGCGGATCGCCGACGCGTGACAGGCGGAAGCTGGAGCCGTTTCTTTCCCGCCGTCGACGTGGACGAGTCGCTCGTGCCGGCGCATGTCGTGCTCACCGGGCTGCAGCGGCGGTTGCGGGACGAGGCGGGTTGGGTCGGCTTGCGGAAATTGCTCGGCCGGCACCACCTTGAGCAGGCGCGTTTGGGGGGCGAGCCGCTACACGCGCCGTACTTGCGGCTATCGGACGTCGGAAACGACCTGGCCGTTCCCCAGCAGGTGCCAGCCAGCGAGATTCGTTACGTGCGCCGGGTGTACGCCGAGCCGTTGCGGCCCGACGAGGTGCTGCTATCGGGCCTGGTGACAAGCCCGCGAGTGGCCTTCGCCTCCCAGCTTGCTGGGCGCGAGCTGCTGGTGAGCGACCATTGGCAACGGCTGCAATTCCGCGAGACGCCGGGCGCATGGGCGCTGGTGCTGGATACCGCGGCGGTGCGCGAGCAGTTGGCACTGATGGCGGTGGGGAACTTCCAGCAATTTGCCAACGCGGCCACGATCGCCCGGCTGGTCTTGCCTGACGTACCGTTGGCGACGCGGCTGGGGTGGGACGCCGCGCTGCGGCGCCAGCAGCAGCGCCGCGCCGAACATGAGCGAGAATGGACCGAGCTGATGGTGCAAGCGAACGGACTTCTCATTCGTTCGTTGGCCGACCTCGGTGTGTCGATCGACCCTGACGACGCGGTCGTCGCGGCGGAGGTGCGAGCATGACTGCGGCCGTTTACGCGCAGCTTGTCGACGCACTCAAGGGGGGAGCGCAGCGCCTGACGCGATTGCATGCGCTGGCAGCCGAGGAGGGGAGCGTTTGGAGCGTCGAACAGTTACACTTGTTTTTCGCCGTGCTGGATGGGATGGAGGTGGAACAAGGGTCCGACGGTACGATCTTGGTTCGATTGGGCCGCCGCACGGCGGAGGAGGAGTTAGCTCTCGCGGTGATCGAGCTGGTCCGCTCGCAAGGAGGAAAACCGGTACCCGCGACGCTGGTCGTGCGGATGCTCGCGGACCGCTTTACGACGTCAGCCGAGCAGGTGAAAAAGGTGGCCCGGGAGGCGGCGGGGCTGAACGTGGTCGGGCCTGGATTGATCGCCCTTGAGTCGTAGCCGCCGAAACGCGCACTGGGGCGGCGCGCGGAGCCTGATTCTCTTATGACGCGAAATTGACGAAAGCTTTAATCGGCGTGTCGAGGGCGACGTTGAAATGGTAATCAAGACAAAGGAAACCATGACCGCTACGAAGGAACGACAGAAGAGCCTCGCCGTATTGAACGGCACGCTCGAGGCGCTGCGAACCAAGCTGGAGGAGGCCGGGTTCAAGGAGAATCTGCCCTTGGACTCCGCGGTCGAAGGCGAGGCCTACGCGATGGTCTGGGGCACGCACCGCGGTGTAGAAACGCCGCGCGTATTCCTGGCCGCGCTGCCGCAAGGCCATTGGGAGAAGGCCAATGCCGAATATGTCACGCAGCTTTCCTGGACGCAGGCCCCCGCGGGCCTCGCCGACGACCAGTACCCCAAGTTCGGCCTGGTCAGTGACGGCGAGCACGAGGCCGCCTTCGACCTGGAATATCCGCCGCACCAGATCGACCGGCTGCCTGACATCGCCGAGATCGGCGAGTACAAACGGATCAAGGCCGATCCGACGCGCCGCTGGTCGCTGGCCATGTACGACCGGCTGATGAACGGATTCAACGCGTTCCACGAGCAGGTCTACCAGACGGTCAAGGACAAGGTCGACGGCAAGAACGCGATCATCTTCGAGGTGGCCAAGTTCCTGTTCCTGGAGTCGTTCCGCCTGCACCACGACCCCCGCCAGCTTCAGTTCGCGCACGATGGGCGCAAGCTGCAATTGAACGAAGTCTTCACGCTCGGCTATGTGAAGGGACACGGCAAGCAAGCGGTGGCGGAAATCCAGGCGGCATTCGATCATTTCAAGACGCACGAAGACTACGTGGTCACCGACGACCGCGGCGATCCCTATGCGATCTTCGACCGCAACGCCCACTTGCAGTTGGAGCAGGTCCGCAACTACGAGACGTTGCTGGAGCTGATTCAGGAGCTGGGGCCGGTCGAAGACAACCAGGGCCGGCAGCTCAAGCCGCGCGGCACGCTGGCCGACATCGCCGGTGACGTGCTGGGCAGGGCGTTCGACGTCTTCTTGCGTGCAAACTTCGACAGCAAGGGGGGGCTGGGCATCTACTTGACGCCCGCCCCGGTGAAGCAAGCCATGCTGGAAATCGCCTTTCACGACATCCTGGAGGAAACGCCCGAGTTGCTCACGGCGCGCAACGCCGACGGCACGCCCGTGTTCCGCTTCTGCGACCCGGCCTGCGGCAGCTACGGCTTCGGCATCGTGGCATTGGGCTACCTGGAGCGCGCGCTGGGCCAACTCAGCGGTCGTGAGACGGGGCCCGATGCTTCGCGCGCCCGGTTGCTCAAGGATATCGGCGAGCACAGTTTCGTGGGCGCCGATTCGGCGCCGATGATGGTCACGCTGGCCCGCGTCAACATGGCGCTGCAGGGCGCTCCCAAGGCGCGGATCTTCTATTCGCAGAATTCGCTCATCAGCGAGCAATTGCGGCCGGCGAGCTTCGACCTGGTCTGCACCAATCCCCCCTTTGGCACGCCCAAGTTCAAGAAAGGCCAGGAAAAAGCCCGCAAGAACTACGAGACCGACATGGAGAAGATCCTGGTCGCGTTCCGCTCCGATTTGGAACCTGGTAACGGCCGCGGCGGTTACACGTACGGGCCGACCGTCGCGGGCCTGGCGATGGGCGCGAAGCCCAACGCCAAGGGCGTTTGGCAGGCGGCGAAGCCGACGAGCATCGACCCGGCCGTGCTGTTTCTCGACCGTTGCCTGCAACTGCTGAAGCCCGGCGGCAGGCTGTTGATCATCCTGCCCGACGGCGTGCTCTGCAATTCGGGCGATCGGTACGTGCGCGAGTACATCATGGGCAAGAAGGACGCCGAAACGTTGCAGTTCCACGGCGGCAAGGCGATCGTCAAGGCGGTCATCAGCCTCCCGGCAGACGCCTTCAAGCTCGCCGGCACCGGGGCCAAGACCAGCATCCTTTACTTGCGAAAACGCGGCGCCCGCGACGGCGATGCGGCGAAATTCGCCGACGAACCCCAGACCGACGTCTTCATGGCGGTGGCCGATACGCTGGGCTACTTGGTGAAGAACAACGTCGAGGACTATAGCAGTGGTGTGTCGAATGATTTGGCGAAGATCACCGGCGCCTATGTGAGAGGCGAGTAATGGAGAAAAACTGGGTACAGCCTCACCTTGTGTTCAATCTCGATGCAACTATGCATCAAACAGAGGTGTTGCGCATACGTGCGCTGGTGCAGCAACACTCTCCTCAGACGATTGACGCGCTTGAGGCGCATGTTACAAAAGGGACAACACCGACAACGATCGGATTCGATTATCAATCCGCTGGTATTCGTTTCGTTCGATCGCAAAACGTGTTGTCCAACTCGATTATCGGCGAGTTCACATACATTTCTGGTGACTGCGACGCAGCGATGAATCGGTCGCGGGTCAAGTGCGGCGACCTTTTGATCAATCTAGTGGGAGCATCTATTGGACGCTCTGCGGTATATCCATTTGCCGATAGCGCTAACATTAATCAAGCGGTAGGGCGGATTCGATTCACTAAGAGTGAAGACGAAATAAACCCGCGATACGTTGCTTCGTGGATCAATACTTCGCACGCCCAAGCCCTGATACTTGCCGAACAATCCGGGCAAGCACGCGATAACTTTGACCTCCATCAGCTCCGCGAATTCCTCATCCCATCTGTCGCCCCAATGGGCCAGAAATACATTGGCGAGAAAGTGCGACATGCGGAACGCTTGCGAGCACACGCCCAGGGACAAAAAGACGCTTTCGACCTTGCAATCGCCGGTTCCTTTCCCGAGCTTGCGTCGCTGCACGACGGATCGGCAAAGCATAGCCGCGCTCCCGCGGCACGTCTGGGCGAATCCCTCAACCCCGGAGAATTCACTGCTGATCGCGTGAGGGTGCGAGGCTATTTGCACAGCCGAGGGGGGAGGCTGGTCGGGGACGTTGCGCGGATCGACACGCCGATCGCCTCCACGTACGGGTCGGACGACATTTACATTGGCCTGGATTCGATCGGATCGACTTGCGGAAGCATATCGCCGTCGACGATCGGCAAGCAAGCGGTCGTCGGGGCCGTCCGCGTGTTGCCTGAGGGACCGGTGATTTCAAAGCTGCGCCCATACCTCAACAAAGTCGCATACATCCCGTCGGAGTTGTCGGGGTCGTTTGCGTCCACGGAACTTCTGTGCGTCCGGCCGAACGACGAAGCCCATGGGTGGTATCTGTGTGGCGTGTTACGGTTGCGGAGCACCGTTCGGCAGTTGAATCCAGTATCAACCGGCTCCACGCACCCGCGCGTGTCGCGCGGAGATGTTGCCAGCGTGATCGTGCCATGGATAACCGACCCATCATCGGCCGGCCTGTTCCTTCGGCAAGCGCAAGCCGCATCTTTCGCCGCGGAAAAACTGACTACGGCGGCAAAGCTGCTCGTGGAGTCGCTGATTGACCGGCGGATCGGCGAGGCTGACTTAATCGACGCCCAGCATGCATTGGATTCCGGCGAAACGGGGCCTGACCGGGCGATCCTCGCCCGGTTGACGGCGGAGGGCATCGACGTCGCGGGAAAGCCGCTCCTCTTTCCCGACATTGATGCCGTTTATGCGGCTTTGGAGGAGGCCAAACGCGCCAACTCCGCCGACGACGGAGGCGGCGCATGAGTGTTCCCCTGGTGGCGATTCCGGCGATTCGCGAATTACTCGCCAGCGGTGAGTCGGCCGATACCGCGCTGACGACGTTTGGCGAACCGTCGCGGCTGGGTCTTTGGAGCCTGGAGGCGGCGACGGGCCGGTTCCTTGCCACAGCCGCGCTGGTGCGGCTCGCCGGGCCGTTGCCGAACGTCGACGAGTCGGTGGCCGCCGTGTTCACCTGCGAGCCGACGTTGCGCACGGCGTGGACAGGAATTGCCGCCGCGCGACTAAAGGAAATTGGGAAACGGCGTGACGCCGCGGAGTTGTGTCGGGCGATCGACCAACTAGGCGAAGCGAGCCGACGCATCCGTGAAGAACTGCCCAGCGCCAGCCTGCGACCGACGGGCCATCAGGCGTTGGAAACGGCGCTCTTCGGCGCCGCCGCGGAGCAGGCGGTGGTCTGGCCGAAACTGCTCCGCGCGATCGGCGCTACGGCCGACCTGGTCGAAGGCCGATTGGGATCGCACGCCGCCCCACCCCCCAGCTTCGACCCGCTCGATCCGCGCCGCTCGTGGTGTTCCGGCCGCCTGCTGCAACTCGCTTCGACCGCGAGTACCGATGGAAAGCCAATGTTCGTTCTCAGGGGGGATTACAGTCGGCTCGCCACCGGCGAAGAGGTCGCAAGCGATTCGCGCGCGCAGGCCGTGATGCGTTGGGTGCTCTACCGCCCGTGGATCATGCTGCTGGCCCAGGTGGTGTTCGCGCAGGAGGCCTGGGAGGCGGAGCAGATTTCCGGCGGTCTCTCGCTCGAGCTTGGCGACGATCAACTGGCCAGCGCCTACGAGCCCAACCGGGTCGATGTGACGGTCACCACGCCCGACGGCGATGAGATCGTCTGCGGTACGTTGGGGGATTTGCTGCGCCGTGTGCTGGCGCGGCTCGACGTGACGCTCTTGGCGCGGCCCGAAGATGTGGAACGGCTCGACGAGCGGCTGTCGGGGGTGGTCCATCGTCTGCTCGAAGCGGGGGTTTGGCGCTTTGAGCCCCGCGCGGCGGGCGGCCGCCGGCCGGGATACATGATCGGAGAAGAGTTTTCGACGAGCTGTTATCGCACGTTTGGAAGCAAATACTTTTACCGGCGGGGGAGCGTGCTGACGGCCGCCATCCGCCAGGTGGCCGAGCAGTGGGCGCGGGAGCGCCTCAGCGCGGCGCGGCGTGTCGCGGCGATGGCGGAGGTGTGAGAATGATGGTGAAGCGCGCAATCAAGGCCATGCACTCGGTGAACCGCGAATTGATCCAACTTTATTGGGACATCGGCCGGCTGATCGTCGAGCGCCAAGACCAAGAGGGCTGGGGGAAGAGCATCGTGGACCGGCAGGCGAATGATATCCAGAAGGCATTTCCGGGGTTACAAGGGTTTTCCACAGTCAATGTCTGGCGAATGCGGGCCTTTTATCTGGCCTATCGCCCCAATGCGCCAATTCTGTCACAGGCTGTGACAGAAATCGACGCCAGCCGGCCTCCACAGGCCGTGGGGCACATCCCTTGGGGGCACAATCAGGTTCTCTTATTCAAGCTCAAGGATCCCGCCGAGCGCCTCTGGTACGGCGCCAAGACGCTCGAACACGGCTGGAGCCGGGCCGTGCTCACGCTCCAGGTCGAGAGCAACCTCTAGCCGATACACCATGAGCATCCAAATCGAGAAAAAGAAGCACCAATGGGCGGCGGGGGGCGTGTCGGGCTACCCGCTGACGCACCCCATCGTTGGCCAGACGAAGTTCTTCAACCAGTTCCGGCAGTTCATCCACCTGGTCGACGACGAGTCGGAGAAGTTCGCGCACGTCTTCGCCATCATCGGGCAATGGGGCATCGGCAAGTCGCGGCTGGCCTACGAGCTGACCAGCCAGATCAACGACACGTCGCCCGGCTGGTACGTTCGCGACGCATCCGGGCACTTGACCAGGGCCCAGCTCTTCCACGACGACGCCGATCGCGAGGGATACCTGGGGCTCTACCTGCGCTATTCGCAAGTGGCCACCGAGTCGCACAACATCGACAACTGGTTCGGGTTCGGCTTGTACAAGGCGCTCCTGCCGCTGACTCGCGACACGTTCGATACGTCGATCCAGGGGCAAATCGCCAAGGAAGCCTACGACCGGCTGCTGGTGCGGGGCTTCGATGCGGCACGTCTGGCGGAGGTTTTGGAGGTCTCGGCCCATCACGGCGACGAAGCGCTCTACGAGGATCCGACGCTGGTCACGCGGCTCTGCCAGGCGGCCTATGCCTACCTGCGAGAGTTCGGCGTTACGTACGTGCTGATCGCCTTGGACGAGCTGGAGACCGCGGCCGAGGCGGCGACGTACGGCCTGGAAGGCGACGAAATCAAAAGGCTCGACGGACGCGCGATCAAATTGATCGGCAAGGCGATCAAGGAGGAGGATCCGCGCGGCAAGCTCCCCTGGCTGCGCTACGTGGCGCTCTGCTCTCCGGCGATCGGGCACGAGCTGCGCGAGGTCCGCTCGACCGCCCGCCGCTTCGAACTGACCGAGCTGGCCGCCAACTCCTTCGCCGACGTCAGCGGCTTCGTGACGCTGCTCGCCGAGGACCAGCGATTGAGCGAGACGTACCCCGCGGGCCTGGTCGAGGCGGCCTACGCGATGAGCGGCGGAAACTTCGGCTGGTTCAACGTGGTGATGGCCAATATCGATGGCGTGCTCTCCGGCCGCCGGGCGCGCGGGCATACCGCCGCGGCCACGATCGGCGGCCTGATGGACGAGGCGGTGCGGGTTTCCAGCCGGATCGCCGAGCATGTGCTCGACCACCAGGCGATCGCCGAGCTGAACCTGCCGCGCGAGTACCTGACGGCGGCCAAAGAGCTGCTCTACGGCCAACTTCCCCTGCCCATCGGCCGCTGGAGCGACGACGAACGCCGCGCCCTGCTGGCGGCCACCAACGAATACGGCGAGCCGGCCGCGATCCTGTACCAGCGCGTCGATTGGAGCGAGCACGATTTATCGGCGGCGCTGCGCGCGGCGAAGTTCACTCGCGATCAGAGCGAGTGGCGGCTGGGGGGTGTCGATGAGCCGCTCGACCTGGGGCAGTTGCTGGCCAACGTGGCGACGTATTCGATCCACGAGACGCGAGGGAACGTCGACCCGCCCGGCCGGCGCGTGCTGCTGGTACCGCTCACCGGGGGCGACTTCGCGCAACTGGTATCGGTGCTGTATCCGCATCCTGCCGCCGAGGACGCGGCGCGGGCGATTTGGCGGGCGATGATGGGCGACGATGGCGCCGACCCGACGCTCGCCACGCACATGGGGCCAAGCATCGACATGCTTGCGCGGCTCGATTTGCGACTGCGCAAGCAGGGAACCACGTCGTTGATCCTGCGCGAACCCGACCAGAGCGCCGCCCACGAGCAGGCGATCGCGGCGTGCAAAGGGCAGCCCGAAAAAGAACGCGCGCGGCAGATCCTCACCGGCGCGATGCGGGCCCTGGATGAAAACTGGGACTACGAACCGGTCGATGCCGGATTGCGCGGCGAACTGGTGGCAATTACCACCAGCGCGTCGCGCGGCGCCAAGGGGGGCCTGGTCACCTGCGACGCGCTGCGCTTGCACCCGGAAAGCCGGCTGATCATGGCTTGGGTCCGCCGGCTCGATGAGCTGACGGAACTGTGCGATCGCGTCGGGCAGCTATTTCCAACCCACGGGCGGATTCCCGTGGTCGCATTCACGTCGTCGCGGGCGCTGGTCGACCAGTTCGCGTCGGACGCGTCCCCGAAGTTGCGCGACGCGCGCGAATCCCTGATGCTGTATCAACTGGCGTCGCGAGAAGAATTCGTACTGCACTCGATCGGACTGGCAAAGAGGGATTGCCGAGGGTTTCAGCTTCAGTCGCAGCGATTCACAAGCGCGTTTCTGGGCCGGTTGCAAGGGCTGCTGCGACCGTTGCGCGACGCGATTCACGATTGGCGGCGCGAGCTCGACCGCCGCGGGCGGATCGCCTGGCCGCTCCGCGCGGGGGGCATCGTCAAAGATGACGATCGAGACCAGCTTTTCCAGGCGTATCGTAAGCTGTTCATCGAGCCACCGGCGCCGCGTCCGCTCGTCCAACTGGACGAGGCAAGCGAGATTGACGCCCGTGAGGTGCTCGAAACGCTCGAGCGAATGCGAATTTCGCCCAAGGCCAAGGCCGCGGGCTACCTCGACAGCGAGCGCTGCGGGCTGTTTACGACGCTCGACGACCGCGCCGAGCCGGCGTTTCCCGGCTTTCTGCAGCGCATCTGCGACCGGCTCCTCAACGCGCGCGAGTGGTCGTTGGACGCGGCCGAACAAGAGTGGTTCTGGGGCTATGCCTGGGAAGGCGCCAAGCCGGCCGAAACATTCCAGCAGTGGATGGTGCTGGCCCACGAAATCGGGTTTGCCGATGTGCCGGCGGAGGGCGCGAGGCGGAACGATAAACGATACCGACTGGTCGAGCGGGCCGCGCTCGGCGGCGCATGGACCGCGGCCAGGAACTGGCTGGCGAACCAGTATCCCGAGGTGGTTCGGAAGATGCAGGAAGTGTTTGGCGAGGGGAAGGTTGGCGAGTATTTCGACCCGCTTGGTTCCTCCCGTCCGGGCACCAAGACCCTGGAAGCCAAGCGGCGGCTTGACGCTGCCGAACGGGCGCTGGGCGAGCTCGACATCGCCGAAGCCGGTTGGAATACGGCGGCGACCGCGGACGAGCGCCGCGAGCGGTTCATCGCCTGCTCGCGACAGCGGTTGGAAATCGGGCGCGACGTGGAGTGGGTTTACCAGGCTGACGGCTACCGTTCGCTTGTTCGCGACGACAGCCTGAAAATGCTCAATTTCGACAACGACGACGTGTCGCTTTGGAAGCGCATCGGGCAGGCGAAGTTGTTCGTCGAATATGTCGAAGACGCGAAGCGGAGGATGGGAGACGCCGTCGACCGGCTGAAAGAAGAAATGCGCGAAGCCACTCGCGAAATGCCCGGATTTCCGTTGGCGGTGTGTACGCGATCACTGGAGAAGATCGCCAACATCCTGGCCGGTTCCATCGCCGGCGGATCCCGCGAGGGCGACACGCGGCGCTTCCAGGATCTGACGCCGGGGACGTTGGCCCAGGCGCTGCGCGATCTGAAGGTCTGGCAAGCCTCGGAGAAACTCGGCCAGCTCGCGGCCGAAGTCGGAATTCAACTCGATTCCGAAGTGGAGTTGCCGCTGGCCGAGATCAACGGCGTGATTGTCCGGAGCTTTCACGAATTGGCGAAAAGCTACCACCAGGAACGCACGCGGCTCGCCGATCTGACCCAGCGGCTGACTTCGCTGGAATCGGTGCTCGACGGCGTACCGGACGACTTCAGCTACCCGGAGTCGCTCTCACCCTTGGCGGAATTGACGGCTCGGCCCACGTTGATCGAGAGCGAGATGACCGAATCGCTGTCGGACGATGTCGACCCATTGATCTCGGAGCACGCCCCCTCGTCGCGGCTGGGGAATTTCCAACCGCTGATGGAAGCCACCAAGGGCCTACTGACCGGCCCGAAGCGTGGGCTGGGCTCGTTGGCCGGGCAAGTGACGACGCTCGAAAACGCCGTCCACGATTACCGCCGGCGATTGCTCGCCGACGATGAATTGCGCCAGGTGGAGCAGGGCTACAATGCCTTGCTGCAAGCTCAACGCAAGCCGCGCGTCAAGCCGCTCGACATGGCCGACCTCGAATCGGCCGCCGGCTTGCGCGGCGCCAAGGCGCTGGTCGAGCGCCGTTGCGCGGCCTGGCCGGCGGAAGCCGAAACGGCGCTCGATGGCAGCGGAGTTTCGTTTCGAGAGTGGAAGGCGATCGTGGCCGCCTTGGCCGAGGGGCGGCAGCCCTCGGTCGACGCCGGCCAGGCCGAAGCGTTGGTCGCCAAGGGGTTCCTCGAGAGGACGTACCGTCTGGGAGGGTACAACGGATGACACGACCCATTTGGCTTTACGGAAAGCTGGCTGAGCACGCGCGCGGCGACATCCTGCGGCAAGCGCTTGGGTCGCCAGCGGTCGGGCCGCAAACGGTGGCGAGGCTGCCCGACGACCACGGCCTGCTGATGGCGTTTGGCCAGGATTTTCAAACCGCGAGCGACGAAGACCAACGCGCCTGGCTGCGCTGGACGGAACCGGCCGGGCGCGCGACGTTGCTGGTGCCGCCCTTGGTGCTGAAGGACACGGCGTTGCCCATGCCCTGGCGAGCGTTTCGGCCACAGGGCGCTGTGGGCATGGCGGTTGACAACCCGCCGCAGGGGCTGGTTGACAAGCTGCCGAAGCGGCTTGCCGCCGAAGTGCGCTTCGAGTTGACGGGCGAGTTGCAGGTGGCGACGCAACTCGGCGGGCAGCAACTCGGCGGACAGTGGAAAAACGGCGGAATCCATACCGCGTATTACCGGAAGCACCCGCACGCCGGCGTGTTTGCGATTACGTGCCTGCCGCTCTGGTCGCTGGTGGTGCTGGACCACAAGGACGAATTGCGCGACTGGGCCGCCGCGCTGGCGATGATGGCGGGCGAACCGGCGCCGGCCGAGGAGGCTCGCCGCCCGCGGGAAGCCTTCGAACCGAACAAGGACCATTTCGCCATGATGTTGCACCTCTGCGAGCGAGAGTTTGCCGACCGCGACGAGGCTCTGGCGGCGTTGATCGAATCGGAGATATTCGTATTGCCCAGGCCCGTGGCCGAAGCCCGGATCGCCGAACTCGAACAAGCCGGGCTGATCGCCAACGGCCGGCTCACCGGGGAGGGGCGCGCGAAACTCTTTGCCGGCCCCTATGCAAATTACGCCGAAGCGATCGAAAGGAGCCGGCCATGACCGTGCCCGCCATGACTTCGACCGCGGATTCGGGCCGATCGCGGTCGCTGGCGCAAACGCTGGCGGTGCAGACACAGGTACACCTGCCCGGCACGGTCGGGCGGCTGCTGAAGCAGATCCGCGATCTTGAGCAGGTGGCGCCGCTGTTCCGCGACGCGGGGCTTGTGAGACCCGTGGAGCGGCCCAAGCCGCTTTCGACGAATGTGGCGGGGATCGCGACCCACGCGGTTTCCTGTAAGGCCGTGGGCGGATTTCTGTACGTCGCGGCCGCGGCACGGTTCGACCTGACGGTCAAAGACAACTTCGTCGCCACCCGCGCTGAGGATAGCGAATGCGAAATCGACGACATCGACTACGAAGACCAGTCGAAACGGTTCCAATTGGTGGGCGTGCGACAGGCGTACCGCCTGGCCGAGCGCGCGCTGGCCTCGGAGCAACCGTACGACCTGATCCTGCTCGATTGCCCGCTCTTGCTCAACCGCAGCATGGTGGCGCCGCAACAGAGCCAGCGGTACTCGGCCTACCGTGAGATCTACGAAGCGACGATTTCGGACATTGGCCAATTCTGGACGCGGAATCGCGAGCAACTGTTTCCCTGGAACCCGCGCGGCCCGATCATGGCGGGGATCGCGTCGCAACGGTTCGGCGCCATCGTCAGCGTTTCGCAACAAGATTTTCGCACCGATGAGGGTCGCAAGCAGGTGTTGCACGCCGATCAACTGGCCTCCGAACCGCTCGCGCGGCTCAATGGCCGTCGCGGTACGATCCTGGGGGTCGGCGAGCGTCGTTTCATCACCGGAATTCTGGGGAGTTATACGCGCACCGCGGCCTTCCGGATGAACGTCCAGACGCCGAGGATGGAGCCGGCGAGCGTCGCGGACCTGGGTGCGACGGGGCTGCATTACTGCGGTTCCATCGGCACCCCACCACGAATGATTCAAGTCATTGGCGACGAGCCGGGTTGGCAGCCCGCCGACTTCGACAAGCTGGCGGGAACGCTGATGGCGCTAACGGTGGCCGGCGGGTCGAACGCCTTGCCGATGGCGTTGCAGTTGGCCACGGCGCAGCTCGAGGCGCTGAAACCGTTCCTCGAACACTATGCCAGCGGCGTGAGGCGGGAAATGAAGAGTAAGCAAATCGAGGACGTTTGGCTGTCGGAAATGGACGAACTGTAAAACAGGATCTCTCGATGAGACATCAAGTATTGGGCGTTCTGGTCGGCAATACGGGCAACCCCAACAAGCTGACGATGGTGATGACGTCGTCGCTTGCAGGGCGGCGCGGGGAGTTCGTGCGGATCACACATCAGGAGCTTCCGGATGAACCGCCGGGCGACGTCCTGGGCCGGATCGTGGGGATCGCGCGCTTCAACGCCCTCTTCAACACCGGCATGGGAAGCGCGGTGACGGACTTGGAACTGATGCCGGGCGCCAAGGTCACCGGCGAAAGCCTGATCGGAACGATCGAGGTGGTGGGCTTCAACGATCCGAAGACCGGCGGCATTCGGATGCCTCGTCGCGCGCTCGATCCCGGCGCCAAGGTGCAAACGGTCGATTACCAGTTCTTGAGCGCGTTTTACGAGTTCGACGAACAGACGGGCCTGCACTTGGGCAACCTGGTCGGCTACGACCGCGGCGAGAACGTGGTGCCGGTGTATCTCGATGTGGCGCGGCTCGTGACCGAGCACCTGGCCGTGCTGGCGATGACGGGGGCGGGCAAGTCGTACACCGTCGGGCGGATCATCGAACGGTTGGTGGCGTTGCACAACGGCACCGTGGTGGTCTTCGACCCGCACGGCGAGTACGGCAAGGCCCTGGCTGGGGGCACGTTGCAATTCGCCGACGAAGACGAGGAGCTCGACGATCCGCGCGATAAGCGCGTGATCCCGCATATTCGCGAAACACTGGTTCGCCTGGCGGGAATGGGGGGCGGCGTGATGGTTTGCACCCCGCAAATGCCCGCCTTTCGACACAAGTACGCGGGAACCAACAAGGAGCTCGCGCTCCAATTCGACCACTTCGAGATGGACGACATCGCCGAGATCCTGCCCGGCCTGACGGAACCGCAACAACGGGTTCTCGACGTGGCGATCCGTTATTGGCGGACGGTCGATAAGACCGAGCCGCGCGATATCAACCGGCTGCGTCATTTTCTCGGCGACGGCCTGGACGAGTTGCACGCGTGGGACGAACTGACCCAAGCCGAGGCCAACGCGCTCAACGGGCGCAGCGCGGCCGTGGCCTCGATGAAACTCTCGCGCGTGCTGGCCGAGGCGCAGGCGTTCTATTCGGCGGCGTTGTCGGCGCCCACGAACATTTACGACCTGACGGGCCGCCCCAGCGAACGCTTTGGCCGGCTGGTGATCGTCGACCTGCAAGGCTTGAGCGACACCGCGAAACAAATCGTCACGGCCTTGATTTCGAGCGAGATTCTGCACGCGGCGACGAGCAAGACCGACCCGATCCGGCCTTGCTTCCTGGTGTACGAGGAAGGCCACAGCTTCGCTCCCGCCGGCGAGGCGGCGGTGAGCCACCGGATCATCAAGAAGATCGCCGGCGAAGGCCGCAAGTTCGGCGTTGGGTTCGCCATCGTCAGCCAACGGCCGAGCAAGCTCGACCCCGACGTGACGAGCCAGTGCAACACCCTGATCACGATGCGATTGAAGAACCCGGACGACCAGCGCTTCATCGCCAAGACGTCCGATATGGTGAGCCAGGCCGATTTGGAGGAGTTGCCGAGCCTATCGACGGGCGAGGCCCTCGTTTTCGGCCGATCGATCACAGCCCCGCTCTTGGTCAAGATCGGCCGCAAGGCGCTGTTGCACGGTGGACAGTCGCCCGACGTGCTCAAGATGTGGGGACGAGCAATTGGTTAGCGACCTGAGCGAACAAATTCGACGGACTTCCGCCTCCCTGTCCGTGGCGCGGGACGACTTTCCGCAGTGGACCGAAGTGGGGATGGCGGACCATTCCTGCGCGATTCACAGTATGGGAGTGTCGTACTGGACGCGTCTGGGGAATGTGCTTGGATACCTGGCCGTTTCGGAACTGCCGCCGCCGCCAGGCGGCCGATACGCGCATGTGGGCGATGATATCCGGAGCGACTCCGTTTGGTTCGGACGCGACGATTTATCGCCCGCAGTCGTTGTCGAGTTCGAGAGGTATGGGGGTGCCTTCGACGAAGCCAAGCTCCTGGGCAAGGTTCAAAACCTGCTCCTGGCCTTTCACCGCTGGGACGGAAGCCCGCGAATTGCCGTGCTGTCGTACTGGACGAAAGGGCTGGCGACGACGCCGAGTCACGACTTACTGAAACGGCGGTTCATCGGCGGCTTCGAAACGGCCGCAAGGGAACGAGTCCCGGGTGCCCATGCCTGCGAATTACTGATCTGGCACACGGTGCTGAGGGAGACCAGCGACGGAACGTGGCGGTTGTGGCAGATGATTGAGCGAGGTGGATGATGCGCGAACGCAATCGGTTTTTTCTGCCACGCGAGGATCGGCGTCTGGGAGACCGCTACCAGCTCCTCGAGTGCCTTGGCGACGGCTCTTACGGCTGGGTATGGCGCGCACAAAAGCTGACCGACGATCAGATCGTGGCGGTAAAAATCCCCAAGGACCAAGGCGCCAACAATGAAGAGCTGGCCGAAGGGGCGGCGCTGAGGGGCCAACCCGCGCACCGAAACGTCATCGGCGTATCTTGGATGGGCCGCGTGCCGCCGGAGCGGGAGTGGTACGTGATCGAGATGGAGTACTTCCCCAGCATGACGTTGGCGCGTCTTTTGGAGCAGGGGAACCACGGCTTCGTAACCAGCTATGCCAAGCTCCTGGGAATCTACGAGCAAGTTCTCAATGGCGTGGCGTACCTCCACAGCCTGGGAATGTCGCACGGGGACATCAAGCCCCAAAACGTGCTCGTTTCCGGCGATACGGCCAAGATCACCGATTACGGCAGCAGCATTCAACCGGAGGAAATGTACACACGGACCCGCGAAAATGGAGGTACGATTCTCTACTCGTCTCCTGAGTTCGCCGGCGTCAGCATCCGGGGGCGCCCGAAGTCGGCCGTTTTCCACGCGGACATTTACAGCCTGGGGGTGTTGCTCTATCATCTCGTGACGTCACGCCTGCCTCACGACACGCTCAGTCAAATCACGAGACACACCCCCTTCCCGCGGCCGCGAGAGGTCAATACGTCGGTTTGTCCCGCTTTGGAGGAGGTCATCCTGCGGTGCCTGGCCTTCGAGGCCGAAGATCGCTGGCCGTCGGTTGCCGATTTGATCACCGCGACCCAGCGAGCGCGCCGCGCGCAGCTCGATTACGTGCCGCAGAAGAGCCTGGTGGTGCGCGCCGAACCCACCGTCGACTGGTCGAGCAAGGTGATCGCGCTTTTGCAGTCGGAGGATTACCGACGCGCGGAGCACGTCGCCCGGGGCGAATTCGAAACGACCGGCGACGCGCACGCCTTCTTGTTGATGCTTTCGGCGGCGGTGCGAGATGGGCGTTTTTTCGACGGCATGCGCGATGTCGAGGGACATCCCGAGATGCTCGCCGACGACTCGCCTGTTCGCCGCGACGTTCGTCAACTTTCGCTGACGTGCTCGATCGAGACGCGTGCGCTGGAGCGCGCGGAACAGGTAATCGCGCAGATTTTGGCGGACGAAGGTCAGCACCCAAATACATTGCTGAAAAAGGCGTCCGTCTTGGGGTTACAAGCGAGCTACGTGGAGGCCAGCGAGATTCTGTTGCGGCTGAACCGCGAGTTTCCAGGGCGGCCCGCCATCCTGCGGCGTTTGGTGCTTGTGTTCGAACAGGTCCGCGACCTTGGCAAAGCGGCGGCTTTCTTGAGGGCCTACATGAAGGCGTGCCCCGACGACGCTTGGGCGGCGGATAAACGCGAGCAGTTCACCGCGATTGGGTTCCGGTGAGAAGCAAGTCCAGGAGGTCATCAGATCGGGATCGCGGCATGCGCTCGCCTCGGTTTCACCCCGTTTGGGTTGAAGGCATGGGCGGTCAATTCGTCACCCAGGGCTGCGCCCGTGGGCTGTGGAATCTGACCCCTTTGGGGTCGGGGGCCACCACGAGAAAGCGCCCTGGGCGCTTGACAAGGCCTCGCGTAATGTATACATTTACATATTACTAGTCGCATGTATCTTCATGTTCCACCCACAGCCAGGAGCTCGACCATGTCCCACTCCGCTCGCCACCGAAAAAAAGCCTCGCAGACGCCCAAGGCGTTGCCGCCAAAGATCGACGAACTTCTCGGCCCGGCCTCGCCGGCCATTTCCATCGCGACCTCCGCGTTCTCGACGCCCGCGCAGCCCGGGCCGCTCTTCACCCGCCTGGCCGACCTGGTCCCCGGCAACGAATCGTCGCCGGAGGCGGGCCTGTTTGCCGATGCCGACTCGCGCCTGGGGCGGCCCCATTCGTGCGCGCCGGCCGCCGGGCCGGCGCCGGCGCACCCGCGGGCGAACGGTCACGGCCGGCAGACGATGCCGACTTCACCGCCAATCGACGGCGGCCGATCGGGAGCCGACGCCGAAAGGTTCCGCCGCGCGAGCGACATCCGGCCGGAAACGATCGACTGGCTCCGGCAGGGTACGCTGGCCCGCGGAAAGGTCACCCTTTGGGTGGGCGGCCAGGCGGCGGGCAAGACCTCGTTGGCGATCGAACTGGCGGCGCGTATTTCCAGCGGCCGGGCTTTGCCCACGGGGTCCGT
>DATKSN010000230.1:0-36751 GCA_035531595.1 Pirellulales bacterium
AGAATGAGACATTTTGTCACGAGAAGGTGGTGGCTGGTGGCAGAGCGTAAGCGATGCCCCGGCTACATAGCGACCGGGGCATCGCTTAGGCTCTGCCCCAGCCACCGTGAACGTCTCATTCTCGGCCGCGTGCAGTATAGCCCCCAAGCTTGCACGGCCTATCGGGAAGTGATAGGTTGAACGTGAGGCGGCCCTCGACCGGAACCCTGGGCCGCCGTGCATTTCAATCACGTTCGTGATTCTCATTTTTCGAGGGAGGCTTGTATGAACGGCGCCTTGGCGTTTGGACGCGTGTGGTTTCTCGGATGGTTCGCGGGCTGTGTCGTCACCGGCGTTTGGGCGCGAGCCCAGGAGGCGGACATCGAAACCACGTTCGTGGCCGATGTCGGGGACGCGCCGGCCCGGTTCGACGAGGCGCTGGCCAGGATCACCAGCGTCGAGTTCACCCATACGCCGCTGGCCGAGGCGCTGGCCTCGCTCGGCAAGCGACACGACGTGCCGTTCTTGATCGAACCCAAGGGCCTTGAAGTTGCCGGACTCGACGCGCATGCGACCGTGACGTTGGCGGTGCGCGGCGTGCCGCTCGCGTCCGTCCTGGCCCTGATGTTCCGTCCGCTCGATCTCAATTGGACGATCGGCGACGGAGTGTTGCTGGTGACCGCCCGAAGTGAGGCCGAGAATCTGATGGAGACGAAGGTCTACCCCGTGGCGACGTTGCTCGCGGCCGCTGACGAAAGCGGTCTCGACGCCGCCCGTTTGAAAGAGGTCATTTCCAACAATTTGTCTCCGGAAACATGGGACGAGACGGGCGGGCCGGGCAGCATGGCCTCGCTCGCCGACGAGCTGGTGATCAGCGCCGAGCGCCGCGTCCATGCCCAGATCGCGGCTTTGCTCCTCGAGCTGCGGCGGGCCTATGGCCTGGCAACGGACGACGGCGAAACGATCTCACCCTCGCTGGCGGCCGTGCGTCGCGCTTTGGCCGCCCAAGTGGCGTTCGAGTTCGATCGGCCCACGTTGCGCGAAATGATCGATGCGATCAAGAAGGAATCGGCGGTTCAGATTTTCATTGATAAAAAAGCGATCGCTGACGCCGGCCACAGTGCCGAGAGCCCAATTCCACCCGTGAGACTCGCCGGCGTGACGTTGGCGGCCGCTCTTACTCAGCTCTTGCTCCCGATTGATCTGACCTGGATCGTTCGCGACGATGTGCTTTGCATCACCACGAAAACGGAGGCTGAAAACGCGCTGACCACGAAGGTCTACCTCACCCAGGGCTTGTTTGCCGCCGACCACGACCCAGCGACACAAAATGCACGGCTGCTAGCGGCCATCACGACGACGATCGTGCCCGAAAGTTGGGACGAAACGGGCGGACCAGGCACGATCAGCGCGGCCCCGCGACTGCTTGTCGTCTCTCAGACGCGAGAAGTTCACGAACGCATTGACGATTTGTTCGACCAGTTGCGCGCGACGCGCAAGGTGGCCGCCGGCGGTTCGCCGGCCGAAGGAATGCGGCAGGTCGTCTATCGCGCGTACGGCGTATCCAGCAACGACCTGATACTCGCCATCCAGTCGTTGGTGGAGCCCGCCTCGTGGAACGAGAGCGGCGACGGCGGACACGGCACGATTCTGGTCGTCCGTGGCGAAACGGGAAATGGGCTACCACCCCAGCCGACCTTGCTGATCATTCGGCAGACGAGCAAGGGGCACCGTCAAATCGAGAAGTTATTGCGGGAGCTCGGCCAAGGCCGATTCCTGGGAGGCATGAACGCTATGGGCGGCATGGGCATGGGAGGGGGCATGTTCTAGCCCGGTCCAACACGAAACCGCGGCGCAAGCTGCGGGGCTCCGTGGCGGCCCACGAAACAGGCAGGGTCATTTTTACAAAAAAAACACGATCGTTGCGCAGCAACGGACGTGCGAAAAAAACGGCAGCGAAGCGAAAAAAAGATCTCCGATAACCCCAAGACGTCTGAGCGAGCCGCGAAAGCGGCTTCCAATTGCCTCCGCGCCCTTCGCCACGCCCAACGCCCTTTTGGATCGCTTGGGAGGGGTTTCGGAGTCGTTTTCTTTCGCGCAGCGTCGAGCGTCAGCGCGCGACGTGGCCCCGCGCGAACGCCCAGGCCGCCACCGAGACGGCGGGGATTCACCGCGTTCGCGCCGATCCCGACGATCCCGCGCCGTGGCAGCGCGGCGACAGCGCCACGTTGCCGGCGACGGCGCGGATAAACGCGACTTCGAATCTCCCTAAAAACGGAGATCCAAAAAAGCGTGGGATGCGGCGAAGGGTGGGCGCCGCCCACCGACGCAACGGATCACTCCTCGACAATGGCTTCCTTGATCAGTTGCACGAAGTGCGGCGTCTTGTGCGAAGTGTTCAACTCGGCGACTTTCTTGTCGGCGGCCTTGCGCTCGGCGTATTCAAAGCGAGCGATCTGCTTCATCGACTGGTTGTAAACGCCCCAAAACGCCTTGAGTCGCACCTCCTTGGCGGTCTTGGCGCGACTCTTGCGTTTGGCGGGGAGTTTTTTTTCGGCCGGCGCCTTGGTGCCGATCCCGGCGGCCTCGGCGGCCTCGCCTTCTCGCCGTAACTCCTTTCGGTTGACAATTTTACGAGCCATTGCGTGTTCTCGGTGCGTGGATGATGGAAAACGCAGCCCATGCGTGTTACCCTGAGTATAACCAGTTCGTATGACTTTCGCTAGAATGGTATCCATGTCGGTTATACTTCATGCGGTCGGTTGAGGATGAGAGATTCACGGTGGCTGGGGCAGAGCCTAAGCGATGCCCCGGTCGCTATCGAGCCGGGGCATCGCTTACGCTCTGCCACCAGCCACCACCCTACATCCATCCGTTGGCTTGGTGGGCAGTGCCCACCCTACATTATGCGCTCTTCCGAACTGGTCCATCTTGAGCTCCTGGCCGAAGTCGATTCGCTGTTGGCCGAGATGCGGGCTTGGGCTGAGCGCGCACCCAACTGGCCGGCGGCGCGGCACGCGCGGGCGCTCGTGCGACGTCTGGCCGAGCGCGCCGATACGTTGCGCGTGCGTCTCGACGCCCCGCTGGTCGTGGCCCTGCTGGGCGGCACGGGGACGGGCAAGAGCACGCTCGTCAACGCGCTGGTCGGCGCCGAGGTCAGCCAGGCCGGCCGGCAACGGCCCACCACCCGCCGACCGACGCTCATTTGCCGCGGCGACCTGGCGGCGGAGCGTTTGGGCATCACACCCGACAGCGTGCAGGTGGTCCACCGCGATCTGCCCATTCTGCGCGATCTGGTACTGGTCGATTGCCCGGACCCTGACACGACCGAGGAGACCGACTCGCCGGGTACGAACCTGGCACGGCTCCGCGAGCTTTTGCCCCATTGCGATGTGCTCCTGGTGGCGACGACGCAACAAAAATACCGCAGCGCGCGGGTGGCCGAGGAACTGGCCGCCGCGTCGCCGGGGGCCCGGTTGGTGTTCGTTCAGACTCACGCCGACACCGACGAGGACATCCGCGATGACTGGCGGCGAGTGCTGGCCGACGAGTACGCCACGGGCGAAATGTTTTTCGTCGATTCGCCCGCCGCGCTGGCCGACGCCCAGGCGGGCATGCGGCCGCGGGGAGAGTTTGCCAGGCTCGTCGAGTTTCTCAGTAGCGAACTGGCCGGCACGGCGGCCAAACGGATACGCCGGGCGAACTTTCTGGATCTGGTCGGCGAAACGCTGGCCGCTTGCCGCCAACGGATCGACGCCGCGCTGCCGGCCATCGAGCAGCTCGAAACGGCGCTGGCCGAGCAACGCGGCCGGCTCGCCGCGCGGCTCGCCGGAGCGATGCGCGAGGAGTTGCTCGGCAGCCGCCGCCCCTGGGAACAGCGGCTCTTGGGCGAAGTCGCCTCGCGCTGGGGCCTTAGCCCCTTTTCGTGTCTGCTGCGGCTTTACCAAGGCTTGGGAGGGCTGTTGTCGAGCGCCGTCTTGTTCCGGGCGCGCACACCGGCGCAACTGGCGCTGTGGGGGGCGATGGAAGGGGGCCGGCGGCTGCGCCACCGCAGGCAAGGCAACCTGGCCGACGCGGCGACCGCACGCGCCGTAGTCGCCGGCTGGGACGAAGGCGAGCTACGCACCGCGTCGATCATCGTCGACGGATACGCGGTCGAGGCCGGCCTGTCGCGCGAAGAAACACTGTCGCGCGAAGAAACACTGTCGCGCGAAGAAACACTGTCGCGCGAAGAAAAGCTGTCTCGCGAAGAAACGCGGCTTGCCACGGGCGGCGGACAAGTGCTCCAGCGCGAGGCCGCGGCGGCCGCGGAGGCATTCGTGGCTTCGGCGTCGGCGGAGTTGCAAACGCTCGTCATGCGACTCGCCGGCCGGCACACCGGCTGGTTCGTCCGCGGGCGGTACGAGTTGGCGCTCGTGGCGATGCTGGCCCTGTTGCTCTATCGTTTCGGCCGCAACTTCTTTTACGACTCATGGCTGGCCGTCGAGCTCGGGCTGGCCCGCGAGGCCCAGCCCGTCATGGGAACCGACTACTTCATCGCCGCCGGCTTTTTCCTCTCGCTATGGTGCGGGTTGTTGCTGTGGGGGTTCACCTCGCGGCTACGTCGCGGGGTGGCGGCGGAGGTCGAGGAGATGGCCCAGCGCTGGAACAGTCCCAAACTCGTCGCCGGCATCTTCGGCGGTCTTGACGCTCAGTGCCGCGCGGCGCATGTCTTCCGCCATGAGCGCGAGCGGTTGGCCAACCGCGTCGACGAACTCGAAGATCGGTTGGCGACGCCGGAGCCCTTGGGGCACCGTAGCGGCGACAGAGTGTAGCCTGGGGCGTAAGCCCTCGTTGTTCTACACAAGTCACGGGTTGTGAGCCGCCCCCTCGCCGGCTTGTCCGGCAGATCCAACAAGCACTACGGGTTCCTCTTCTCTTTTGTTCGACTGTCCAGTTGGAGCGTCTTGGCGAATTGACCCGGCTTTGCTGAGCTAAAGTGACCCACTACTTGGAAAGAAAGAGCATCTTCATTCTTTTCCAAGTAGCGAAGTCGGCACGAGTGTCAGCGGCGGCGAGGACCGATACCAAAATGGCGGAGCCAGGTGGCGTGGTCCGCCAAGGATCGATGGCGACGGTTTGGCCACGTCGCTCGATGGGCATCCTCCCTGTCGAGGAAAAAATTGTTGCGAGGCTTGACGAAAAGGCTTGCGGTCATAGACTTGTTGCATTGTGCGCTGCGGGCAAGTTTGACTGGCACCGAAGTGACCGCTGTTGCCTTCGGGCAACCACAACGGCTTGAGTTGGCGGTCGCCGGGTCGCGGGCTCGCAACGAGGCGGCTGGGGTTGTGGGCATAATTGAACCGAGGCCACTATGCGACGGAACAACCCATAATGTGGGTATTGCGTCACGCGGTTGGTTATCGCCATCTGGGGGATGTCAGCACCGTGCAGTTATTACGGGTTCCATGAAAGAGGTGGGCTTGGGGCTTGCGCAGTCGATGCGTAAAGTCCCACCCATCTCCATTGAACTTCGCGGTTGACGATAAACGCGACCGCGTGCTCTCAACGATGCGTAGGCGCGACCCCGTACATGTCCCCGCCGTGACGAAGGCGAATGGCGCCGCCGCATGGCCGCGGGCGTCTCAAACGCCGCGATGATCGGGGCCGGCTGCAGACGCACAAGACCCAGCGCGCTACGAATGTAACCCTTCAAAGACTGAAGCCGCCTCCGCGAGGTCGCCGGAGGAGTGGGGTTTTGCGGGCGGCGTGCGAACTACCACGGGGCCGCCCGCGTGGGTACACTTGTAGGTTCGGCTTCCCATCACGTTCAACCCGTTGGAAATCAACATGAAATCGACGCTTCGCATGATCGCGGCCTGTGTTCCCCCCCTCGTCCTATGGTTCGGTTTCGCGCCCCACGGCGCCCAAGCGGACGAGAAATCGCCCTCGAAGATCGAATTCAAGCGCGCCCAGTTCGACACGGTTTTCCGTAGCGAAGGGGTGGCCGTGGGCGACTTCAACCACGACGGCAAAATGGACGTCGCCGCGGGGAGCGTCTATTACGCCGCGCCCGACTGGAAGATGCATCCGATCGCGGAAAAACCCGAGGAGTACGATCCACACGTCTACAGCCATAGTTTCTGTAACTTCGCCGACGACTACAACGGCGACGGCTGGACCGACCTGCTGGTGGTCGACTTTCCCGGCGCCCAGACCTGGTGGTTCGAGAATCCGCGGACGGCCGCCGGACCATGGAAAAGGCACCTTGCCACGCCGATCACGAACAACGAAAGCCCGACCTACCTCGACGTCGACGGCGATGGCAAACGCGAGCTGATCCTGGGCTTTTCAAGCGATGGAAACTTCGCCAGCCCCGAGCGGCGGATGGGCTTCGCTCGGCCCGCCGCCGATCCGTTGCAGCCCTGGACGCTCGAAGCGATTTCGGCCAAAGCCGCGCCGGGGACTGAGCGTTTCTCCCACGGCTTGGGAATGGGCGACCTGAACGCCGACGGCCGGCAGGACGTGCTCGTGCCCGCGGGATGGTGGGAGGCTCCCGCCGCCGGCGGCCAGGCGGAGTGGAAGTTCCACCAGGCCCCGTTCGGGCAGCCCTGCGCCAACATGTACGTAGACGACTTCGACGGCGACGGCGACAACGACGTGCTCAGCTCGGCCGCGCACGAGTTGGGCATCTGGTGGCACGAACAAACGCCGGACGGCTGGCGGACGCACGAAATCGACCACAGTGTCTCGCAGACCCACGCGATGTGTTTCGCCGACGTCAACGGCGACGGACTGACCGACTTCATCACCGGAAAGCGCTGGTGGGCCCACGGGCCCGACGGCGACGTGAATCCCAACGATCCGGCAGTGATGTGCTGGTTCGAACGGACGCGGAAGGACGGCAAGCCCGTCTGGATTCCGCACGTCTTCGACCACGACAGCGGCGTGGGCACGCAGTTCGAGGTCGCCGACGTCAACGGCGATGGTTTGCTCGACGTGGTCACCGCCAACAAGAAAGGCGCCAATTACTTCGAGCAGGTACGGACCAATGACCAATGACTCTACTTCCCAAGAGCGGCCGGCCGCGCGTGATGGTGTTGGGTTCGGGCGAGCGGCCCCAGGTGGCGGCCGAAGCCCTACGACTGCGGACTCTGATCGAATCGCACGCCGAAATCGTCGTTTGGGATCTCGGCTTCTCGGCCGACCTGGGCAACGTCACGGCCGACCTGGCTGTCGTGCTGGGGGGCGACGGCTCGATCTTGCGGGCGGCGCACCAGATGGGCTATCGCCAGGTGCCCGTCGTCGGAGTGAATCTGGGCAAGCTGGGTTTTCTGGCCGATCTTTCGCCGGATGAGTTCAACACGGCGCTGCCGGAGATTTGTTCCGGCCGATTTCGCGTGGTCGAGCACCTGATGTTCGAGTGCCGCTTGGAGCGAGAGGGGGCCGGGCTGACGGCGCCGCGGCGCGTCGTGGCCAGTCGGCTTGGCCTGAACGAAGCGGCGGTGCTGGCCGGCGCGCCCTTCGCCATGCTGCAGGTGCATCTCTACGTTGACTCGGAATTGGTAACGACCTATAGTTGCGACGGTTTGATTGTCAGTACGCCCGTCGGCTCGACGGCTCACAGCTTGTCGGCCGGTGGGCCGATCTTGCGAAAGGATTTGCAAGCGTTCGTCATTTCGCCGATCAGCCCCCACACGCTCAGTAATCGGCCCGTCGTCGACGCCGCCAGCCGGGTTTATGAACTGCTGGTGCCACGTCCGCACGCCGGCACCACGTTGGTGGTCGACGGCCGGGTACTCGGCGCGCTGGAACCGGGTGACCGGGTGCGGATCGAGCAGGCGGCGCCGAAGTTTCAACTGGTCGAGGCGGCCGGTCGCGGCTACTACCGCACGTTGCGCGAGAAGCTCGGCTGGGGCGGCAGCTTGCTGGCAAGCGGTGATTGACGGCAACGTACCGTGGAACCAGACCACGAAAGGGGCGCCGGCCCACCATCCATCTCGAAAGGAGTCGAGTGCCATGAGGATCCATTTATTGTGCGGGCTGCCGTTGTGCGTCGTCGCGTGGGCGGGCCTGAGCGCGCGGGCCGACGACGGCCCGGACGTGGAAATCACGCTGACCGATCCCGGTTCGGGTTCGGAGAAGCACCTGCTGCAATACCACTTCAAGAAGGGCGAAACGGTTCGCTGGGAGGTCGAACACCGCGCGCAAGTCCGCACGACGGTGCAGGGAGTCACGCAAGCGGCCGACACGTTCAGCAATTCGATCAAGGTCTGGAAAGTGATCGACGTGACCGATGACGGCCGGGCGAAGTTCGTCTACTCGGTGGAGCGAGTCGACATGCGGCACCACTTCGAGGGCAAGCAAGACGTCCACTACAACAGCCTGACCGACCTGGTGCCGCCGCCGGGCTTCGAGGACGTGGCCAAGAGTGTCGGAGTCGAACTGTCGGTGATGACGCTCGACCGGACGGGCAATGTGGTCGAGCGTGAGGAGCGGCGGCCGGACAAGGCGGGTACGGCGCCGCCGCGGGAGATGATTACGCCCCCCTTGCCACCTCAGGCAGTGGCGACGGGGGCCAGGTGGCAGATCACTTCCGACATCAAGATCACGCTGCAGGACGGCGAGGTGAAGAGAATCGCCGCCCGGCAGAAGTTCGCGCTGGTCGAGGTGGCCAACGGTCTGGCGACGATCCAGATCGAGACCGTGATCCTGACGCCGGTGCGCGATCCGGCGATCGAGGCGCAACTGGTGCAGAGCAAATCGAACGGCGTGATCCGCTTCGACGTGGGCCAGGGTCGGATCGTCTCGCAGCAAAGCGACGTCGACGAGCGAGTGGTCGCGTTCCAGGGGGAGGGGAGCGCGATGCACTACGTGACGCGATTCGTCGAAAAGCTCTTACCCGCCACGGCCAAGACCGCCCGGCGGCCCCCGGCCGGCCCGCTCGCTCCCCGCTAGACTAGACCAGCCATCCAGGCCACGAGCATGCGGTGTTTCGCCAACACGCGATTTCCTTGCGGTGGTCATGCCAACAACTCCGTCGCCACTTTCGCGTGCGAGACCTCGACATCGGTCAGGCTGTCGTCGCGGCCCTCGTGCGGATAGGTGAGCCGGGCATGATCCAGCCCCAATGCGGCCAACAGAGTGGCATGCAGATCGTGGACCGTGACGACCTGCTCGACCGCGGCGTAGCCGAAGGGGTCGGTCTGGCCGTGGGCGTAACCGGCCTTGAAGCCGCCGCCCGCCAGCCAGAGCGAAAAAGCGTGGCGGTTGTGGTCGCGGCCGTCAGATCCTTGCGAGATGGGCAAACGGCCGAACTCGCCGGTCCAGAGCACCACCGTCGAATCCAACATGCCGCGCTGCTTGAGGTCTTTCACCAAGGCGGCACTGGGTTGATCGGTTCGCGCGCAAAGCCCCCTCAGGCTTTCGGCGTTCTTGCTGTGCGTGTCCCACGGCTGGCCGCTGAGGAACACCTGCACGAACCGCACACCGCGCTCGACCAGCCGCCGCGCCATCAGGCACCGCGCGCCGTATTCTTGCGTGGCCGGGTTGTCGAGGCCGTACAACCGGCGCGTCGCGTCGGTCTCGCCGGCGAAGTCAAGCACGCCGGGCACGGCGGTCTGCATCCGCGCCGCAGTCTCGAAATTGGCGATCCGCGCGGCCAGCTCCGAGCTGTCGGAGTGCCTCGCCTGCTGCGAGCGGTTCAACTCGTCGAGAAAGCGCAGTTGTTCGCGACGGGCGGCAACGCTCACGCCCGGCGGCGAGCCGAGATTCAGTACGGGCGAGTCCCCGGAACGGAAGGGCGTTCCCTGATAGACGGCAGGCAACCAACCGCTCGACCAGTTGCGAACTCCGTCGACCGGCAGCCCTCCCGGATCGGCCAGCACGACGTAGCTGGGCAAATCGCGGCTCTCCGACCCCAGGGCGTAGGTGACCCACGAGCCCCAGGCCGGCCGCCCGGCCTGAAGTTTTCCGCCGTGGATCAGCCGCAAGGCCGCCTCGTGATCGACCGACTCGGTGGTCATCGAGCGGACCAGCGTCAGATCGTCGACGATCTGGGCCGTGTGCGGCAGGATTTCCGACAGCTCAATCCCCGACTGGCCGCGGGGCGCGAACTTGAAGGGCGAGGACAGCAGGCTTCCCTTCTGCTTGTCGAAATGGACCTCCAGTTCGCCGGGATACGGTTGGCCGTGCCGACGAACCAATTCCGGCTTGGCATCGAATAAGTCCATCTGGCTAGGACCGCCGTGTTGAAACAGGCAAATCACGCTCTTGGCCTTTGCGGCCCGTCGCGGCGCGCCGCCCGACGCTTCGGCGGTCGCCCGACCTGAGACGTCGTCGAACAGATCGGCCAGGGCCAGCATGCCCAAGCAGCCGGCGTAGCGGCCGAGAAAAGCGCGGCGGTTCAGGAAGAAGGAGTTGTTGTGAGAATTCATGGAATGTAGCCTGTCCTAGCCCGGAGTACACATCTACTCAACATACAAGAACGCACTCCCCGCCAGCAACATCTGGCAATAATCCATCCAAACTTGTTCGGCGGCGTCGCCGCGGTCGTGGTAATTCGCGCCCTGCGCCGCCAAAAAACGGCGCGACGCGGCGCGCTCGGCTTCGTCCGGCGGGCGGCCGGCGACGAGCAAGAACGCCCGCTCCATCCGCCGTTCGGCGCCGTCACCGGCTTCCACCGCCAGCCGCGTGGCCAGCGCGCGAGCCCGCGCGAGGGCGAACTCCGAATTCAGCGCCGTAAGCGACTGCAAGGGGACCGTCGCCGAACTGCGGCGCGTGCAATTGGTCACAATCGACGGGGCGTCGAACACTTCCAGCAGGCTCAGCATCTGCGTGCGGCGCTGCTGCACGTAAAGGCTGCGGCGGTTCGCTCCCGGTCGCGTTTCGTCAATGAACACCTCGCCTTGCGCGTTGCGCTGGGTCGGTATGTACGGTCCACGTAGCGTCAGATCGAGTTCGCCGGCGGCGGCCAGCATGCCGTCGCGCACGCTCTCGGCGTCGAGCCGCCGCAATGGATAGCGCCACAACAGCCGATCGTCGGGATCGAGTCGCAGGGCGTCGTCGCGCGGCAGGCTCGATTGACGGTAAACGGCCGAAGTGACGATTTGCCGGTGCAGGGCCTTCATGCTCCAGCCGCCGGCGACGAACTCGGCGGCCAGCCAATCGAGCAGTTCGGGGTGCGACGGCAACGCGCCACTGTAGCCCAGGTTGTCGGGCGTCGTCACCAGCCCGGTTCCAAAGTGCTGCTGCCAGACGCGATTGACCGTCAGCCGGGCCAGCAAGGCCGCCGCGCGAGAACCCGTCCGCGTGAGCCACTGGGCCAGCGCCAGCCGCCGACCGGTGGCGGCTGAAGACCCGGAGACGGCAGAAGACCCGCTGGCGGCTGAAGACCCGCTGGCGGCTGAAGACGATGGAACCGGCGCGACCACGTAGGCGTTGTCCTTATCGGCGAGCACGGCCGGCACGCCCGGCTCGACCTTCTCTCCTGGCTGGCCGTAATTGCCCCGCACCAGCAGGAACACGTCCGGCGGGGAGGGCGAAAGATCGGTGACGATGGCCGTGATACCGGGTTTGCCGATCCGCTGGGCGTTCAAGCCCGCCACGGCCTCCTCGAGTTGCTTGCGCCGGGCCTTATTTTCGTCGGCGAAGCTCGGAGTCCCATCAACCGCACTTTGTGGCGCAGGCGTCCCGCCTGCCCCGTGGCCTGGGGACACGCACTTAACCCGTTCGACGAGCACATTGTCGACCACGAAGCTCCGGCCGCAACAGAACTCGAAGCCGAAGCCGCCTGCCGGCAAGTCGGTGGCCGTGAGCGTGACGGTTTTTTCCTCGCTGATTTGGTCCACCAAGTGCTCGACCAGGAACTTGCCGTCGCCGGCGTTGGTGATCCGCACGCCGTAGTTGTGTCCAGGCGAGTAACCGCTCGTGCCGAGGGGGCCGACCGAGCGAGCGTCGTCGCCGGGATAATCGACGTGGATCTGTGCCCCGCCGGCCGGGTTTCCGTCGATCAGGATATTGCCGCCGGATGTGCCGGCATTGTCTTGAAAATCGGCCATCGCGATGTAGTAGCCGATGCGTGCGGCGGGGGCGTCGCCGGCTTGGAGCTTGTCGTCGACCAAATCGAACGTGGCTTGGATCCAGGCGCCTGGCTCGTCGGGCGTCCAATCGAAGCTGCGCGCGGATGCGAGCCAGCGGTTGCCCGCCCCACCCACTTCGACGATCCGCAGCACGCCATCCTTCACGCCGGCGCCCGGCGGCGAGAAGGAAGCGACGTTGACGGTGGGCGATCCGCCCGGCGCGTCGTCGCCCGGGGCCGTGTTGCTCCAATGGGCCGCGAGCTCGTCGGGCGAGTCGAAAGGGTCGTCGAACAGTACGTCGCCGCGCGGCCGGTGCTCGCGGACCCAGGCGGTGAACTCGCCGCGTCGCCGCGCGACTTCGGCGTCGAGAGCGCGCATTCCGGCTTCCCAGGCGGCGATTTCCGCGGCCGACGCGGTACACATGTGGCGGTCGTTCGGCTTGACCCATTGCTCTGGGTTGAAGGCGGGGTAAAGGATGGCCTGAAGCTGATAATACTCCCTCTGCGCCAACGGCTCGAACTTGTGGTCGTGGCAGCGGGCGCATTGGAACGTGAGACCGAACAGGGCGGAGCCGATGATCTGCTCGGTCCCCTCCAGGACACTGTGGCGATCGGCGCGCACTTCGTCGGGGTTGCCGTCGCTCTCACCGGTGCCGTCCTGGGCGTTGCGCAAGAAGTGCGTGGCCACCAGGAGCTCGGCGGCCTCGGGCGTGATGTCAGCGCCGGGGCGATAGCCGGCCAGCTCGTCGCCGGCAAGCTGTTCCTGGATGAAGCGGTCGAACGGTTTGTCGCGGTTCAGCGCGCCCACGATGTAATCGCGATAGCGGTAGGCCAACGGCCGGTCGGTGTCGGCGTTGAAATAACCGTTCGAGTCGGCGTAGCCCGCCGCGTCGAGCCAGTGCCGTCCCCATCGCTCGCCATGGTGCGGAGAGGCCAGCAGCCGTTCGACGAGTCGCTCGTAGGCGCCGGGCGAGGCGTCGTCGACGAAGCGCGCGATCGCGTCGGGCGCGGGCGGTAGCCCGGTCAAGTCGAAAGTGAGCCGGCGGATGATCGCGTACCGGTTGGCCTCGGGCGAAAGCGATAGTCCTCGTTCTTCGAGCGCGGCGACGATGAACCGATCGATCGATGTGCGGATGGCCGCCGCATCGCGCACCTCCGGAGGTTCCGGGCGCGTGAGCCATCCAAACGCCCAATGGTCCGTCGGTTCCGGGCCGTCCGCCGTTTGCGGCAAGCCGGGCACGTTGGCTTCGAGCCAACGGCGCACCGTGGCGCGCTCGTCGGCGGAGAGCGGTTCGTCGGGCGGCATTTCGTCGTCGGCGATCCGTTGCCAGAGCAGGCTCGCGAGGGGCTGTTCGCGGTCGATCGCCGCGCCCGTCTGTCCGCCGCGGGCCAGCCCACGCGGCGAAGCGAGGTTGAGCCGCCCTTCCCGCTTCGCCGGCCCGTGGCACTTGACACAGCGGACCTTGAACAGCGGCAGCACGTCGCGATCGAGCGACCGTTCCTCGGCGCGCGCGTCGGCGGCCGAGAGAGCAAAGAGGAGGGCAATCAGGGGCAAAAGTCGTAGGGCGGGCATGGCGGCATTATACCATACGGTGCCCTCGTTCCACGCTTCGCGTGGAACGCTGTTTCGTCCGTTCCGCGGCCACTCGCCGCCCCTTCAGGGCATTACGACATGGAAACGCCCAGGTTTCCTGGGGCTTTCGCCGGCTTACGCCCCAGGCTAGACTCTGTCGCCGCTTCGCGGCTGGCAACCCGCCGCGCGTCAATAGACTTCCATCACATGTTCGCCCCCGTGCTCGGGGTTGCCGATCAGCTTTTGCCCTTTCAGGTCCACAACCCAGTCGAGCGACTCAAGCGGAATCTGGCCGATGATGACGGGCAGGTCGTCGGAGATTTCGCCGACGTCCATGGGGCAGTCGCGTCCCTGAATGGTCAGGCGGACGGTTCCGTAGATCGACACTTCCAGCGGGCCACCGATGCCTCGTGCTGGACGGACGCGGAGCGGCCTCAATCCCAGCATGGCGATCAGGCGGCTGGGCATTAACAGGCCCGAGGCGCCGGTATCGACCAGCGCATTGGTGACTTCGACCCGCCGCACTTGATCTTCCGGCAAAATGCCTTGCTCGGCGTTAAACAGATCGTTCAGGTTTTCAATCCTGGCTGCGCAGAGCACTTTGCCCATCGTCTTCGTCTCCATGGCATTCACCTCCACTCACGCGAAAAGGCCGGCATAGCGGCATGATACCATCATCATCCCTGGCCTCGTCGTTCATACCTGCCCGACTCCGCGACCAGGTGCCCGTTGACAAAATCCTCGTCGAGCGTCACGCATGGGTCACTTATCGAATTTTGGAATCTCCGGCGTCGGCAATTCTCGCAGCAATCGCTGGATGACGTCCTCGTTGCTCATTCCTTCGGCTTGGGCCTGGAAATTGGTGCTCACGCGGTGCCGCAGCACGGGCACGGCGACCTTCTTGACGTCGTCGATGGCCACCGAGAAGCGCCCTTCCATCGCGGCCAGGGCTTTGCCGCCGTGGATCAGGAACTGCCCGGCGCGGGGGCCGGCGCCCCAGTCGACCAGTTCGCGCACGAACTCCGGCGCCGAATCGTCCTTGGGCCGCGTGGCGCGCACCAGCCGCGAGGCGTACTTGATGATGTATTCGCTCACCGCGACCGAGCCGACCAGCTTTTGCAGGTTCAAGATCGCGCGGCCCGAGAGCACCTTCCGCACCTCGGGCTTTTCGCCGCGGGTGGTCGAAGCGAGGATGCGTTCCTCTTCTTCGAGCGTCGGGTAGTTGACCTTGATGTTGAACATGAAGCGGTCCAATTGCGCCTCGGGCAGCGGGTAGGTGCCTTCCTGCTCGATGGGGTTTTGGGTGGCGATGGTGAAGAACGGTTCGGGCAGCGTATAGGTCGTCTGGCCGACCGAGACTTCGCGCTCCTGCATGGCTTGCAAGAGCGCGGCCTGGGTCTTGGGGGGGGTGCGGTTGATTTCGTCGGCCAACAGGATGTTGGTGAAAATCGGGCCTTCGACGAAGCGGAAGCTCCGCTTTCCGTGTTCGTCTTCGTCCAGCACGTTCGTGCCGGTGATGTCGGAGGGCATCAAGTCGGGCGTGAACTGAATGCGTTTGAAGCCCACATCGAGGATACGTGCCAAGGTGCTGACCATCAGCGTCTTGGCCAGGCCCGGCACGCCTTCGAGCAGGCAATGCCCGCGCGTGAAGACGGCCGCGAACAACTGTTCGATCACGTCGCCCTGGCCGATGATGACCTTTTGCAACTCCTCCTGCATCAAGCGGCGATGGTGGCTGAACTCTTGCAGCACATCGCCCAGGCTGCGTGGTTTTACGGTAGACAACGGCATTCCTTCGAGGTCGGAAAACGGTCCCAGCGCGCGGTAGCCCAGCGCGCCGCTATCCATTCTATAGCTCATGGCCCGTGCCGGCAACGATTCGCCACCAGAAGCACCAGAAGTCGCCCAGTGGCCGTCCAGGGACGTTGCCCCTGGCTATTACAGCGCGCCCTATCAGAGCGAGCGATAAGTCGGGCCGGTAGTTCCCATGGACGAAAAAGTGCTTGTCGGTCTCGAACCCAGCGCGGCAACGTTCGCGGAAGCGTAAGTGCGCGCGGGGCACAAGCTCGAGTCGTTACGCGGCAATCAACCGGCGCAGCTCGTGGAGGAAGCCCGGCTGGACAACCACCTGTTCGGGCGACAATTTGCGGGTTTCGATCTGGGAGGTTGACTTGTCGTGGTGGAGGAAACTGATGGACCGATCGGGGTCGATCTCGACCTCATGTTCCATAATCCCCGCCATCGGCGCCCGGCGAGTCGCGTTGCCCGACCAGAACGACCTGACCAACGACCTCGTCGCGGTCTTGCGCAGCGGCAATGTGCTGCAAGGAATCTGCCTTGAGTTGGAGGCGGAAGCGCGGGCGGATGCTCTCACGCGGTTGCTGGAATATTTGGTGCGGCTCTGGACCGAGCCGGGTGGCCCTCGCAGCCTTCGCGTTTCTTGCGTCAGCGGGGCCGTCCTCGACTTGACCGGGCGGAGCGCCGCTCATGAGTTGAGCCTGCGGTCGGTGCTCGCGCCGGGCTCTCGTCTGGAGATTACCGTCCTCCGGCGTCATCTGGTGGATGAGAAGGCGGCGAGCCTGGTGGCGGATGGAAAGACGTCGCCCTGGCTCTTGCCTTGGGTTCCACTGATGTGCGAGGCGGAGACGAATCGGGTATAATCAGCCAATGGATGCAAGAGGCAGGAAGCCGGTTGACCGACGAGCGTGACCGAGCGGATCTCGGTTCGCTGGCTCGTGTGTTTGCGGCGCTGGCTGTGTGCCAGCCCGCATGGGACCATGGTTTACGAGGGTGGAACATGAACATGAAAACGTCACCGATTTTTGATGAAATTCGGGCCGAGGGTCGAGTTGAGGGTCGGGCTGAAGGAATACGCGATCTGGTCTACCGCCAGGGTCGGCAGAAGTTCGGTACGGAAAGCGAGCTCGGTCTGCTAAATGAGTTGGCGGAAGTGTTTTTGCGCGCCGAAGACCTGGAAATCAGCGAGATCGAGGCCGCCATCGCCGCGCCACGGCAGCTATTGCTCGACGCCGCTGCAAGCCCTGTCGCAGTCGCCATTGCCAACATCGCTATGCATGCCGCGCGTAAAGAGGAAGTGATGTTGGACGTAGCCCCTGGCGACCCTATCGAGCGTGCGGCTGGGGGAGCGACCACGATTCCTTTGGCCGAACGTTTTGGGTGTCCGGTCGAGACAGCTACGGCATTGGCTATCGCTGGCGCTTCCGCCGTTGCCGCTGCAGGCCAATTGCAGGCGGTCATAGGGGCCATACTTGGTGCTTCCGTTGGCTGTTCGTTGGCGTTCAAGATCAGTCGGTAAAGCGCGCCAACGAGGCCATCACGACAAGACGGCAACGGCCTGTTTCGAGTTTGATTTTGGAGCCTAACGACTATGCCGCGAAGAACTTGCCGCGTCGTCGGTAAAGAAGGGCGATTCTGGCTGATTCGACAGGCGACAAATCACTGATTGCCCATAGTTTATCATTCCTGGGGCGCGAAATCGAGTATCGCCAAGTCCACAAATCCAGAACTGTCGTAGGCGACTCCGCCGACAGCTCAGCCGAACCAGAACTTCACTGAATCTCCGTCTCCGGCGTTTCGATCGGCCGCTTCCTTGATCTCTAGACTCGGCTCGGGACAGCGACAAACGATCAGCCCGGCCGCGACGTCTTCCAAGTGGGGCCAAAGCGGCAACCAGGAATTTCGGTTCTCCGGGAATCGAGCCCACCGAATCCGCTCGACGTCCTCGTCCGTACAACCACCGATGATCAGAACTGGCCTGGTCAACACCGATAGCTGCTCGGGCACGCCCTCGACGCGCTCTCCCAGCCCCAAGGCCCGCTTGAGGCGGACGACGTTGCCGTAGGCCGCCACGATCGAGTCGCACTGTTGGGCGAGCCAAACGCCGTAGGACCGAAGTTGCCTGACGACGGCGGGCTTCTGGCTGGGCGCCAACAGCCCTTCATCGGCGCAGTGTTTGATGACCGCGAAGCAGAGCTTTCCAATCGACCGATCGAAATAGGCCAGGTCGATTCGACCGTACAGGTTGCCTTTGAACCCAATCTCCTGATCGAGCACACGGTTGCGCGGATCGATGGCGATCCGGTGCCGAAGCCCGTCCGGCGCCCCTGAGAATCTCGCAATTCGCTTGTAGGTCTGCAGAACGTCGGGAGTACCGAAAGCGATCGCCCGCGGCGAGAGCGGAGGGTCGAAGGCAAAGCCCGCCTCGTCCCGCCAACGCATGGGAAGGTGGCGATTGTAGCAGTCCGTTGACGACTCCAAGGGAAGCAAGTGGCGGTCCACGGCCGCGGTCAGCGATCCACCGGTCGGCGATCGATCGTCGAGCCGAAGGTCCGTAAGCAGGGCTTGCCCGCGGTGGTAGACCGTGATGCTCCCGTAGCCGATCTCAGGCTGTAGTTCCCGATCGGCGCAGATGTTCCGCCAAAACGCGTTATTGACCAGCGTCTCGACCAGCTCCTGGGAAAGCCAACGGCGGAAGTCGTCGGCATGGAACGTGCCATCACAGTTCTGGCAGACGAAGGCATTCTCGCGGTACTCCGTGCAAGACGGCGAGCCGCAACTGGGGCAAGTCACCGATTCGTTGGGCATGTTGGCTCCTGGTTCCGGAGGGAAACTGCCTATCCCGAAACCGCTTTGTGGTGCAGGCGTCCCGCCCGCCCGGCGGTTTTGGGATAGGCTCGTAGCGCAAACGCCGGCCGTAGCCGGGCGGTCTTGGTCCGCAGGTATTCCCGTAGCCGCGTCAGGTCGGCCGTGCCTGCAGCCAAGGCGTCGAGATCCTCCCACATGAGACGGGCAAACCGTTCGGCAAACTCGGGCCGCACAAGACCATGGAATTCGCGGCAACTCTCGGCCTCGTCTGCCGCCCGCGTCAAGTTGACGTGGTAGGCGCGCGTGGTCTGGCCATCGGCGCGGGCCATCCACTCGGCGAACACCATGTTCCGCCAGAGTTGGTAATGCACTCGCGGCCGACGGCGCGCTTGATCCAGGTCGACGATCGAAAGCTCGCGATCCTGGTAGATGTCGAGTAGCTCTTGCTTGGTGAGCGAGGTCGCATTCGTTCGCGGGCCGTCGGTGTAGACCGGATTGGGGTTGGTGAACTTGGCCTCGATCAGGACCAGGTACACGCCCGGCAGCCAGAGCGCGATGTCCGGCTCGGTGAGTGGGCGTTTGACGGGCAAGTTGGTCTCAAACCGTTCGCGGGGCTGGGGGACCGGAAACCCGCTGCGCGGGTGCGCCTCCACAGGCGACCTCTTCCCAGTCTATGTCTCGATATGTTGTCGCCTCGTGAGGCAGGTTGGAAACCTGCCCCACGTTTCATGAACATCACGCTTCGTCGCCCCAATCCAGGTCGGACACTTCGACCCCCTTGACTCGCAAGTCGATTCCCAGGGCCCGCGACAAGGCCTCCGGCTGGCCGGCGATGCAGCGCTCGTGATCGTCGAATATCGCCGCCGCCGACCGCGGCAGGCCGAACTCGCGCCGCACGCGCGCCAAACCGCCGCCGCCCCGCGGCGCGTCGTTGCCGTGGTAGACGGCCAGCGCGCCGTCGTCCTGTACGCCCTGGCGAAGCGGCCGGCTCACGCGGCCTCGCGGCAGGCTGGCATAGTCGACCCCCTTGAGCCGGCGCCGCCAATGGTATTCGAGCGAATCGACGACGTGTTTCCAGACGTCAACGTGGTCTGACGACGGCGCCCAGAAGTCGAAGAACACCCGCACCTCCCAGCGAATCGCGCCGCGGCCGGCGGGGAGCGGCACCCAGTACCAGGCGCCGGTCAATTGTCGGCGAGGAAAGAGCATTCGCGTCGCAGTCCGCCAACGGCGCCGCGCGGCCTCCCTTTCGCGTGGCGTGCCGACCGTGGCCATCAGGTGGTCGAGGTCGAAGTCGTCGCCGGCAAGTTTTTTTTTCGTAACCGTCATCGTCGTTCGGCTCCGCGGGAAACTGCGGCCCGTCGGCGCAAGATCGGCATGAACCCGGCCCTGCCGCCGCACGCTGGGCCACCAGCGACTCCAATCGCGCGACGCGCGGCAACGGGGCGGGCACGTCGGTTTCGCGAGGATCCGCCGGCATGTCGGCCCAGCAGTGTTCGACCTGGGGCCCAAGGTTGTCGTGCATGCAAGCTCCTTTTCGTAGGGGAGAAAAAGCGGGAGCGTGGCCCCGGAGATTGACATTTTCTAGGCGTTGCGCCGCATGTGCCTATGGGTCCAGGGAATTTGTCGCGGGCATTGGACACCATTGCCGCGGCCGATGCCGGGCGGTGCCGTACCCATCATTTGCAACCCTTGCCTGGTAGGCAGAGGATTGGCCGCCACCCCATCGCGGGGCCTGCGTCTCTCCGGGAGCCACAGCTCCACAACTCCATAAATACCAGACACCACTGACGACAGTGGGGCAGGGCCGAAAAAGTTCGCAGGTTTTTTTGGCTCTTCTGGGTTTTGGGTGGGCACTTGAGGACGGCAGGGTGTTCGAGGCCATCATCGGATTCAGGCGTTTGCGGTTCGCGGAGTACGGGCTCCTCTTCTCTGGCTGCCCATTTTGTCGCTCTTTTGGCTTTCGAGCTTCGTGGACAAGGCGGAATTCCCCGTGAAAAGGACGTTTAGAGAAGAGGATCCCGTACTCCCTTGGGCCGAACGCGGGATATGACGCAACGCCATTACCCGCCGTATTGTTGGATTAGTGACATCAACGGCCCAAAAAACGACCACGTAATCGCATCCTCACTGTGGATGGATTGCAGGTTGCAGTAATAGCCGAGCCGATCTGTGAGCGTTCGGTGGTCGGCTGGTTCAAATGCGTTTAATTGATTACTCACGAAGAGTTTTTGGATCACAGGTGCCGACGGCCACGGAATCCCTAGCGGCCGGATCAGGTTCGCCGCGTAATCTTCCAAGGCGACAACTCCACCGCGGCTTGTTACGGCTGTTACATTGAAGTAGTTCCAATCCACGAAAGGCATTTCTGGCGTCTCCTCCTCAGTCAACAAATTGGGCGTGGGTTACAATCGACCACAAATCAGCTTTCTTGCAGCTTCAGGGCGGCTTGCAAATGTTCGATGACCTTCTCGCGCAACTCCGGCGGGGCGATCACTTTCGCCCGTCCCGACCAGCCGAGCACCCAGTGGACGATTTCGTCGAGCCCGGCGACGCGGAAATGGAGAACGATACCGCCGTCGGGGCGACGCTCGACCCGCTGCGTGTGGTGCCAGACGGTTTCGGTCACCAGCGTGGCGGCGTCTTTGCCGAAGGCGATCGCGACGTCGTAGGTCGTCTGGCCGCGATAAACGGCCCAAGCGTCGCCGAAGTAGTCGCGAAGGTCGAATTTCTCGGAGACCACCCGTAGCGACTGGAAACGGGCCATGCGGTACGTCTTGGGCGCGGCCTCGCCGTCGGGGCGGGCAATCAAGTACCATGCCTGCTTGACCAGCGCCAGCCGGTAGGGGTGCAACCGCAAGCGGATCGGGCGCGGCTGGTAGGGGCTTTGGTAATTGCCCGCCACCTGCCGGCGCCGGAGCAAGGACCACTGGGCGGTGTGAATCACGTCCTGCGCTCGGCCGTGGTCGGCGAGCTGCAGCGAGAGTACGGAAACCAGGTCCGCGGCCTCGCGCAGGATCTTCTCCGCTTGCTCGCCCGCCGCGTCGGCCAGTTTGCGAGTCGTAGGCTTGGCGCCGACGCCGATTTTCAGCCCGGGGGCCTCGGCGATCGCGGTGCTCACGGCCTGCCCGAGCAGCTCGTCGTCGTCGAGCCGCAACATCGGAAAACGGAAATCGGGCCGGACGCGGTACGAGCGCTCTTGCTCGTCGTAGTACCAAGGCACGCCCGCCAATTCGAGGACCGCGAGGTCGCGATGGATGGTCCGTTCGGCGCACTCCAACTCGGCGGCCAGGTTCTGTACGTTCCAGCGGCCCTTGCCCATGATTCGCTGCAAGACCTGCAAGGTCCGCGCATGGCGCGTGACCTGCCGCAGGCGCCGGTCGGCTTCGCTCGATGGGTTCGGCAAATCGCTGGGCAAGGGCCGCGGCACCGGCTTACGCGGGGTGCTTGCCTTGCCTTCGCGCTGTGCTGCCTTTTGGGAACGCGATTTTTTGGGCATCGTTTGTCTCCATCGGTTGCCTTGCGATTGGAATGCGCGCCAGCCGCCGCGGGTGGGCCGTTTGGCCGCACACGGAACGCCACGGAGGGCGTTCCCTACAGAGATCCCGCCGCGTGGCCTGCTTCGACACTAACCCGCGGCGCAAGCAAGGCACGCAACTACTCGCCTCGCTTGCGCGTCGGGTTCGTGTAGACTGACAAAATGTCCCATTCCCGGCCGCAGTATCAATAATACCAGAAGTGACTGACGACAGTGGGGCAGAATGACCAACGACCTCGTCGCGGTCTTGCGCTGATGCGAGGCGGAGACGAATCGGGTATATGCACTATGGAACTTCACCTGCCGACCGAAGTGCCGCGAGCCGTGTGGCCGCCGCCAGCCGGAACCTCAGGTTGTCAAGTTGATCCAAAACAGGTGCGATCGCAGGGACCAAGCCCGCTCTCTTTGCGTCGATCAACAAGCCGACGGTCCCGGTCAGGGGCAGCTTGAGCGATGAAGCCACCTTTCGCGCAACACCGTCGTCGAGCACGACCAACGGATCGGTCGACTCGATCGCAAGCATCAACACTTCCGTCTCGCCAAGACCGAGATCCGTGATCAACCGAGACGCCGGCGCGCTTGCTGGCCGGCGGATTTCGATCCACTGCAAGAGGCTGATGTCGGGCACGTCGATACCGGCCGCCCGACCGACTGCCAACTCCATCGCGACCGCGCTTGGCACGATCACACGTCCGGCCAGGGCCGGAAGCACATGCAACAAGCCAACCTGGTGCAGGTACTGAATGGGTGACGTGTTGCAAACGACTTCACGCAAGGCGGGTCTCCCCCGCCAAATCATCCTCCGTCAAATTGAATGTCGCAACGCCGTAATCAGCCAGTTTCGAGAGGAATACTACCCGCGGAACCCCGGCAAGAAGTGCGGCGGCCCCCGACGACAACCGTTGGAGTTCAAAGAGCTTTACGGCCGCGGCCATGCGCAGGGCATCGCCCACCTCCCGGCTGCTAAGCTTCAGCGCCAACAGCGACGCGTCGGGTATGTCCAATGTCACTTGGCTCATCTGACGGGCTCCTTCGGGTTGATGCCGGCGCGGGCGCCACGCGGCCCTGCGCGGTGGCCACCACCTTGATTACAACGACCCGCCAAAGGGCGAGCATTCCACATCCGACACTGCGAGCTGCCGGGAGTTGCACATTCCGCAGTTTTGTACACTAACCCAGAGCGCAAACGAGGCAAGTAGTTGTGTGCCTTGCTTGCGCTGCGGGTTAGTGTGCCTTGCTTGCGCTGCGGGTTAGTGTCGAGGCAGGCTGCGTGTAGTATAGCCTTTTGGCGCGTGATTGCTTGATTATAGCGTGAACCTTGACGGTCGAGATCCCGTTTTGCCATCGCTTGCGCAGTCATGCCTGATGGTACACATGTTCCCGCACGACCTGGCCGCCTTGGAGGTGCTCGTCGAGGATGCGATCGAGCACTTCGCCCGTCACGCGCTCGTACCAGGTGCCGTCGGGATGGACGACCACGATCGGCCCGCCCTGGCAAATCGCGAAACAACTGCAACGCGTGCGCTTGACGCGCGTCTCGTCGGCGTCCAGCCCGCGCGCTTTAAGCTTCTCGCCCAACGTGCTGAACAGCGCTTCCGATTCGCCGTCCTCCGTGCAACGCGAACCGGTGCAAACCAGCAGATGCCACTTGTAAGGTTTCATGGTGTTTCCGATTCTCCTGCTAGACGGATCAATGCATTGATGATCGACACGGCCACGGGCGTACCCCCTTTGCGACCCAGCGCGGTGATGAACGGCAGCGAGCTGGCCGCCAGTTCGTCCTTCGACTCGACGGCCGAAACGAAACCGACCGGCACGCCCACGACCAGCGCGGGCCGCGTCTGCTCCGCCAGCCGAACCAGCTCCAACAGCGCCGTCGGCGCGTTGCCGACGGCGTAAATCGCTCCGGGCAAGCGCTCGGCGGCCTTGCGCATCGACATGATGGCCCGGGTCAGCCCCGCCGTTCGGGCGGCCGCCACCACGTCGTCGTCGCTGATGAAGCAGTACACTTCGCCGCCGAATTTCGCCAAGCCGGGCTTGTTGATGCCGGCCTGCACCATCTGCACGTCTGCCACAAGGCTACGGCCCGCGCGGATGGCCTCGATGCCCGAGCGGATCGCGCCCGGCGCAAAGCGGATGCTGCGCGCGAACTCGAAATCGGCCGTGGCGTGGATCGCACGCCGCACAACGGCGAACTCCTCCGGTGAGAACGAGTGCGGCCCCAATTCGTGTTCGATGATCCGAAACGATTCGGCTTCGATCGCTTCAGGATTCAGGATGCGGGTCATGGTCCCTTCCTTTACGCCGTCGCCGACGGCTGCGGGTTATACTTCACGCGGCCGAGAATGAGACATTCACGGTCGGCCGCGTAACGTATAAACGACGGCATGGTTCCTCTGCTCAGGCATTGCTTGGCGCGGGATACATCTCGTGAACGAAGTCGTGCATTTCATCGAGGTCGCGGTAGAAGCGGGTCAAGCGTTCCAGCTCGTTGCGCAGGTCGAGCTCGACTTTCTTGCTCAGGATCACAAGCGAGCGCAAGTAGGGAAGCCGCGGGTCGCCGGCCGGCGTGCCGGCCACGCGCTCTTCCAACTGCGAGAGCGACGCCTCGAACAACTGCTTCAGGCGGGTGAGGTCGCGCGCGTCGGAGAGCAGCCGGACCTCGCCCGACGGTGGGTCGCCCTGGTTCAGTTCGGCGAGCTCGTGCCGCCGCTCCGCCTCGTCTTCGATCCCCAGAATTCGCATCAGTCCCAGCCGCAGCGCGGCGATTTCGTGACAGGCCATTCTCTGTTCTCCTCATTGCATGATGTTGTCAACCAGCCTGGCAACCAGCCGGTCGGCCAGCAGATGTTCGCACACCAAATCGGCCGCGTCGTCCTCCTGGACGCCGCGATACCAAATCCCGTCGGGGTAGACGGCCACGGTCGGTCCTTCACCGCAGCGTCCCATGCAGGACGTGACCGTCACGCGAATGTCGCGCTCACGCCCGGCATCCTTGATCAGCCGCCGCAACGCCTCGACCAGCCGCACGCTGCCGCGCCCGGCGCAATCGACGTTGCCGCACACCAAAACGTGTTTGAGCAGCGGACGATGGGCATGCACATGCGGGGCCGCCTGCGAATGCGTAAAGCTATGACGCAGGCTCCAAAGCATGGCCCGCAACCCCCCCACATTTTCGGCACGGCCCGGCAGCGCCAGCCGGTACTGGCAATTGTCGCAGGGCAAAGGCGCCTGGCCGCCGACGGCTTCCTCGACGCGCTCGTCAAGCACCTGCAGTAGCCGTTCGTGAACTCCCAGGTGCCCCGCCAGCATCGTCTTGATCCACTGATACCGCCCGCGAAACACCGCGACTTGCTCTTCGAGCCGCGTCACCAGCCGGCCGCCGAAAAGCAGGTACGGCACGACGAGCAACCGATCCGGTCGCGATCGGGCGGCCAGTTCGAGCGTCTCTTCGAATCGAGGCCGGGTGATGCCGACAAAGCAAGGTAGCACCGAGCGGAACTGGCGCGCTTCGGCGAACATTCGCGCCAGTTTGCAGAAATCACCATTGGCGTCCGCATCACTCGCTCCCCGGCCGACCATCACCACCGTCGTCCGCCGGGCCTCCTCGGGTTCCAGCGGTAGCACCGCTCCCGCCCGTTCCAGGGCCAGTTCCACCATTCCCGGATGCACGCCGAGCGCGCGCGCGGCGCGGAACGACGCGCCGGGCCGCTCTCGGCGGGCCACGGCCAGCGCCAGTGGGATGTCGTTCTTCACATGGCCGGCGGCAAACAGGAACAGCGGCAAGAGCGTGACGCTTGCTTCGCCACGGCCCAAGTTGGCCAGGGCTTCCGCCAACGATGGCTGAGCCAACTCGACGTAGCCGTGGCGCAGCTCGAACTCCGGCCGCCGCGCTTGGTAGCGCGCGACCAGTTGTTCGAACTCGTGGTTCGCGGCGGCTTGCCGGCTACCGTGACCGACGATCAAAACGATGGGGCGGTCCATGGGAACGATTAACCTCTTGGTTCAACCGGGCAGTGGCCGAATTCACCACTTTCTTGTGGCAAAATGTCTCATGGTCGGCCGCGTGAAGTATCGCTACGATCAGTTGCGGGCCAGGGGACCGCTTCCGCCGCCCGGCCACCTTCGCAGCAGTGCCGCGACCAAGCGCCAGCCGACCCAGATGCCCAGTGCGAACTGTCCGATGTAGATCGGGATGAACCCAGCCTCGACATGGTGTGCCAAAAGCGTCATGCCTTCCTCCCTTCAGCTTTGAAGTAGCGAATCACCCCTGCGACGGCGCCGACGCCGACGCCCAGCAGGAACAACAGGAGCATCTGGTAGACCTCCTCCGCGGGGACCAGATCGTGCATCAAGTCCATTTCGAACCTCCTTGGAAAAGCGTGCCGCCGCGCGCACGAACCGCCGTGCGAGCCAGGGGCATGCGTGAAAGTGAACGTGAACATACGAGGCGTGAATCGCGCCCCGCGCGTAACCTTCGGGCCGCGTCTCGCCGGTGCGCCGCCGCCGGGCCGTGCAGGCCGGCGCGAGCCCTTCGCCGTCCCAGGTCGAGTAGTGGAATTCGTGGCCCCGCACCACCTCGCCCGGCCGCAGCAAGAACGACCCCAGGCCCTCGGTTTCGCAATAACCGAAGTGTTGCAGGCGCTCGGTCATCGTGACCTTGCCCGGCACGACGCCGATCATCGCCAAGTATATCAATCCGCCGCACTCGGCGTAGATCGGCAGCCCCTCCAGCGACTCCGCGAGCGAATGGGCCCGCGAGTTGGCGCGCAACTGTGGCTCGAACAACTCGGGAAAACCGCCGCCAAAATAGACGGCTCCCAGCCCCTCGGGCAATTGCCGATCAGTCAGCGGACTGAAGAACACCAACTCGGCGCCCAAGGTCCGCAGCAACTCGAGGTTGTCTTCGTAATAGAAGCAGAACGCTTCGTCGCGGGCCACGGCGATGCGAGCGACGGTCTTGCCGGCGGGCGGCGGCTCGTAGGGCGGCAGGTCCGGCGCGGCGCGGGCCAGTGCGAGCACGGCGTCCAGATCGACCGTGCGTTCCAGGTGCGTCACCAACCGATCGGCCAGCTCGTCGATCCGGCCGCGCTCCTGCGCCGGCACCAGGCCCAAGTGCCGTTCGGGCATTCGCAGCGATTCGTCCTTCGGCAGATAGCCGAGCACGCGGGCCCGGCAGTGCCGCTCGATCGCCTGCTTTAAGAGTTTGACGTGGCTTGGTCCGGAAACTTGGTTGAGGATCACTCCCGCCACGTTGACGCCGCGCTGGAGCGTTTCGAAACCGCGGACGACGGCCGCCGCGGAGCCGGCCATCGCGTGCGCGTCGACGACCAGCACGACGGGCGTCTTGAGCAAGCGGGCCAATTCGGCGGTGCTTCCCGGGCCGTCGTAAAGCCCCATCACGCCCTCGATGACCGACAGATCAGCACATCGCGCAGCCAGCCGTTTGACGGTCGCTTTGGAGAGCATCCACAGGTCGAGGTTCCGCGAGGCGATGCCCGTCACGGCGGTATGCCAGGTAGGGTCGATGTAGTCCGGCCCGGCCTTGTACGGCTGCACCCTCAGCCCGCGCCGCGCAAAGGCGGCCATCAGGCCGATGGCCACAGTCGTCTTTCCCGCCCCGCTGTGCGTTCCGGCTACGACCAGTCGTGCCATACGAGCATCCTTATCGCGGTTCCAAGGCCCAGGGTCAGAAAAGCCACGACGTACATCAAGCGGATCGACGCGGGAATCTGCCGTCGATTGAACGGCACCAGCGGATCGCCCAAATAGGGGCGAAACAAGGCCTCGCCTTGGTAGTAGTTGACGCCGCCGAGGCTCTTGTGGCCGTCGCGCCAGGCAATCCTCCAGCAACGAGCCGCGTCGAGCCCGCAAGCCAAAGACGCCAGTGGGAACAACCGTCGCGCCAGCCGCGCCGGAAGATAGTTGGCGGCGTCGTCGAGCCGGGCTGAAGCCCAGCCGAAGCGAAGGTATCGCTCGTCGAGATGGCCGGCCATTGAATCGAGCCGCGGCGACTGCGCGCTTTTGCCGCTGGTGGCACTGCCGGTGATCACCGTCATCCTCATGGTCAACTCGCGCGCGGTTCGACACATGAGGGACGGCACCCGAGTTTCTTGGTCCCTCGACCCGGCAGCGCAGCCCGCTGATGGGGATGCAGGGCCAGGGCCAGCCGACACCGTCGCCTGCGGGGTCATGAGGCTCGCTGGCGTCGGCAGGTCTTCTGGCTCCGGACTTCCCGCGCAGCCTTCCCACAGTGAAGCAGTGGCTGCGCTCGATCGCGCGTCCGTTACAGCGGCGGGACCACCCCCGGTTCAAACGGGGTTCCCTGTTAGGCCCGATCCGGGCACCGACGTTGCCGTCAGTCTAACCGTCGCCGTTGACGCTGGCAAGTGCTGGCGGACACCGTGTCGGCGGACACCGAGGCGATCGGTTTTTCCTACGGCGTCACCTGGAACTTGATCCGCCGCGACATCGTCAACTGGAAGCACGAGCAGAAGGGGAACCTGGAGGCGCTGGGCATCACGAACGTCGAGCACGCGCACAACATCGCGGCGCTGAACGCCCTGCTGAAGTGGTGGGGCAATGGTTCGACCAGCGAGGTATGAACCGCAAGCAGGGGATCGAAGAGGTAGGCGAGTCGGATACGGTGAGCCTCGGAGACCAGGCGGAACAACGCCCCGTCGCCATCGAAACTCCAGGGCTGACCAACGACGGCGACTTCAAGCGTCGGTTCGCGGTCCCGGTAAGGAGTTCGCTGCCGAGGCGACCAACACTCGTCGGACTCTTGGACCCCCCGGCGTTGAAGACAACCGCCCAGCAGCGAAAGGGATTCGTCTACCCCCTATTCGCTTGAAAGCTAGGATTGGTCGCGAGACACGGAACGCCACGGAGGGCGTTCTCTACAGAAATCGGGACCGAGTGCCGCCCATCGTAGCCGCCAAACGGGCCGTTGCTTTTTTATCCGCCGCGCCGCTTGTTTCCAACCGCTCGCGGGGCGATACTATTCTCCCGCCCCGATGGCTTACCCGCCCCACCCACGAGACCCCCCGCATGCACCTGTTCGAACTCCCCTGGCCGCGGGTGGCGGCCTTGTCCAAAGAGACGCCGGTCGTGTTTCCCGTGGCGGCGCTGGAACAGCACGGCCACCACATGCCGCTGTTTACCGATAGCCTGCTGTTGGGCGAGGTGGTCCGCCGGGCACAAGAGCGACTGGCCGACCGCGTGCTCTGGGCGCCCTTGATGTGGCTGGGCAACTCGGAACACCACCTCGATTTCGCCGGCACGCTCACGGCCTCGCCGCGGACTTATCTCAATCTGCTCGGCGAGTTGCTGGAGAACTTCATCCATCACGGCTTCAAGCGGCTGGTGTTCGTCAACGGCCACGGCGGCAACATCGTGCCCGGACAACAAGCCGTGTTCGAGGTCCGCCAACGCCATCGTGGGCGAAGCGACCTGCTGCTGCTGTTCGCGACCTACTGGACGCTGGGCGGCAAGCCGCACGAGGTCGATCGTTCGATCAAGCAGCAAAGGATGGGGCACGCCTGCGAACTGGAAACGTCGATGATGCTGCGGATCGCTCCGCACCTGGTCGGCGACTTGACGAAGATCGAGCCGGTCGAGTTCGGCGCGCCCTTCGAGCCGGCCTACCGTGGCTGGATCACCAACGACCGCAGCCAGCCCGGCCACATCGGCGACCCGCGCGGCGCCACGGCCGAAAAAGGCGAAACGCTGTTTCGCGTCTTTTCCGACGACCTGGTCAAGATGCTCGAACGGGTTCTGGCCTGGAACGGCAGCGGGTGGGACGGATGAACGCATGAAGTACACCGTGACCCTGCTTTCGGCCTGCACGCCCTTGGTGGCGCTGACCATCTGGTCGTTCATCGAGTTGGCGTTGCCGGCGGCCGGCAGGCGCGGGGCGCTGGCCGGAGTCGACGTCGCAGCCACCACCAGGCTGGCCGACGACACGGCCGCGCGGTGCGAAGAGGCAAGGTCGTTCATCGCCCAATTGGCCGAGACCGACTTGCTCGACGCACGGCCGGCCGAGTTGGCGCCGGCCAAGAGCGATCGTACCAAATCGCTGGCGGGCAAGTGGCGGCAATCGGTCGAGGCCCGAGCCCTGCTGGTCAAGTACCACGCGCTGCAGGTCCGAGCGGTCGATTCCGCCGCGGAACCCGGCCAGCGCGAACGGCAGGCCAAGGAGGCCGTGAGGGCGTTGGAACAATTCATCACCGCCGAGCGGCCCGCGGCGCAAGTCCCCGGCGCTGACGTCTTTTTTGATCTGCTCGGCCGCCGCGTCGAGCGATTGAAGGCCGAAATCGCCGGTTACGACACCCAGTCGAGCATTGCCGACGCATTGGGCAAGGCCAGCGACGAAATGAACGCCGGCAAGGCCGAAGCCTGTTTGGCGCGGCTCGACAACGAGCCGCTGACTCTGGCCCGCGACGCCCAGACCCAAGTCAAGCTGCAGGCCCTCCGGCGCCGGGCCGAATTCCGGCTGGCGGCCGATCGCTTGCAGCAGCGCAAGCCGGCGTTGCCCGCCGATCGCGACCTGCTACGGGCCCTCGAAGACTTTCTCCATCGCTTTCCCGAACCGCCCAGCGAAGCCGAACGCGACCGCCGCGCTCAACTCCAGCGCCGCCGCGACCGTTTGAAGGTCGATATCGCCATCGCCGACCTGGCCCAACCCACCGACCTGGAGACGATGCTGACCCAGGCCGCCCTGATCGTGGGCGACTCCACCGTCGACCAGGCCTCGCGCGACCGCGCGCGGGCGCATGTGGTCGAGTGGCTCCTGAGCAGCGGCCTTCCGCGCCGGACGTTTCCCGACAGCCTGCTCGGCAAGCAGGAGGCCGAAACCAAGAACGGCCAGCGAAAGATCGGCAAGTTTCTGCTGCCGCCCGGCGCCGAACAGTGGCGGTTCTGGACCGACAAGCGTCACCAGACCGAACGCCCGCGGGGCGACGAGCAAATCAGCCGCGACAGCCTGGTCGCGATTCCCGCCACGCCCATGTACGTCCGCTGGGCGCGGGAGTATAACGATCTTTCCGAGCAACTCGTACGCCAAGGTGGCACGGAGGAACAATGGCGTGCGTTCGCCCGGCGATGTGACGAAATCGACGAGGAACTGGCGGCCTATCGCGAGCATTGGGGGGTCGACGAGGAGCCGGACAAGTCGTGCCGCGATTGGTCGTTTCGCCCCCGCGCGGCCACGGCGCGCCAGATCGTCGAGCACTGGTCTCAATTTGAACAAGTGTTGGGAAAGTAGGGTGGGCACAGCCCACCAAGTAGGGTGGGCACAGCCCACCAAGTAGGTTGGGCACCGCCCACCGGCAGGCGTGAAAGAACATGCGAATGCATTATTGATCCAGGAGTCTCGTATGGCGTACACACAAGAAATCAGTCGGGCTCGCAAGGCGTGTTTCGTGTTTCTGCTCGACCAGTCGTACTCGATGGAAGAGCCGCTTGGCAACTCGACGCGCCGCAAGTGCGACGAGCTCGTCACGGCGATCAACGCCTGGCTGCAGAACATGACGATCCGCGCCAGCGGCGATACGGGCATCAGGGACTGGATGGACGTGGGCGTCATCGGCTACCGCACCGACGACCAGGGAAACCCGATCCTCGAATCGGCGTTGCAGGGCCCGTTGGCCGGCCGCGAACTGGTGTCGATCGCCGACATCGGCGCCAACCCGCTGCGCACCGACCAGGTGACGCAGCAGTTGCCCGACGAAGACACCGGCGAGATGATCGAGATGCCCTCGCAAATGCCCGTCTGGGTCGATCCCAAGACCGAAGGCGGCACCCCCATGTGCAACGTGCTGAACCGCTGCTTTGAAATCCTGGAGAAATGGATCAAGGAGCACCCATCGAGCTTTCCGCCGATCGTCATCAACATCACCGACGGCGAATCGCAAGACGGCGACCCGATACCCTACGCCGACGCGGTCAAGCGTCTGGCCACCGACGACGGCGAGGTGTTGCTGTTCAATTGCCATCTCTCGATGACCGCCGCCGACCCGTTCCTGTTCCCGGCCAGCAACGAGATCCTGCCCGACGACCTGGCGCGGATCCTGTTCCAGATGTCGAGCGTGCTGCCCGAGCCGATCCGCAACCGGGCCATCGCCGAGGGGTTCGATCTGCAACCCAACGCCCGCGGCATGGCCTTCAACGCCGACATGGTGGCCTTGATCAAGTTCCTCGACATGGGAACGCGCGCCGCCACGCCGGGAAATTTGAGATAACTATTCGTATCGGAATTCTCACGAATTCCGCCACACTCGAGAGCGACGAAACGCCATGAACAATCCCTCCTCTCCAGGCTGTCTGATTCTGCTCCTCGACGAATCGGCCGGCATGGGCGCCGTGATGGGCGAAGTGACGACCGACGGCAAAGCCTCGATCCGCTCGAACGCCGAGCGCGTGGCGACCGCGGTCAACTCGCTGTTGGCCCAGTTGACCCTCGGCCCCAGCTTCGATCTGGCGTTGGTCGGCTACCAGGCCGACGGCGCCGGGCAGGTCAACGTGGGCTGCCGCTGGGGCGGAGCGCTCGCCTCGCGCGAGTTCGTGGCTACCGCTGAGTTGGCCTCGGCGCCCTTGCAGGTCGAGACGCGCACGCGCAAGATTCCCGCCGCGGGCGGCTTCGGCGTGGCCCGCGAGGAGCCGGTGAGCTTTCCGGTCTGGTACGTGCCGGCCTTGGGTGCGAAGGCGCCGCAGATCGCGGCCTATGATTTCTGCCGTGGCCTGCTGACGCGCTGGCTGGCCGGCGCCGGCCCCATGCCGGGCTTGCCGCTGCTGATCCACGTTTCCAGCGGCGCTTCGGGCGATGGAAATCCGCAAGTGGCGGTCGGCAAGCTGATGGAACTGGCCACGCCCGCCGGATCGCCGCTGGTGCTGCAGGCCCACTTGGCGGCGCATGCGGCCGTGGTCTCGGCGCTTTATCCATCGAATTACGTTTACCTCACGCTCGGTTCGTCGCGCGATCTGTTCCGCCGGGCAAGCCTGCTGCCAACGCACCTCGCCCAGGCGCTGCGAGAGTCGAAGGTCTTGGTCAACGCCGGCGCCCGGGGCTTGATCTACAACGCGAAAATCGCCGACCTGATCCGCATGTTCGCCCTGGTGAAGAAGCACACTCAGGACTGGCCGTCACCAGCGGGAGCGGCCCCAGCGCAAGCGACCGCGATGCCCGCCGTCGCGTCGGCGCCTCCCGCGGCGACCGGTGCCGTGGAAACCGCCCAGGGCGAGGCCGGCGGCTCTCCGTCGGCCCTGCTGGTGTTCGTGCTTGATCGCTCGGTGTCCGATCCGTTCAGCGGCGACACTCAAAACCCATTGAGCAAGCTGCAAGACCAGGCCAACGATCTCTTGAAACAGGTCTCGAAGCTCACCGATCGCGCCATCGACGCGGCGATCGTCTCGTACGGCGCCGATTCCGCCGGCCAGCCCGATGTTCGCGCCACGTTCGACGGTCCACTGGCCGGCCGCGCGACGGTTTCCAGCGGCGAGTTGGCCGGCGGGGCGATCCGTGTCGAAGAATTCGAGGAGCAGGTCTCCAACGGCATCGGCGGTTTGTTGACGGTCACGCGCAAGAAGCCGATTTACTTCGACTTGGAACCGGCCGCCGCGTGTGACCCCGCGGCCGCCTTTTCTGCCGCCGCGCGGATCGCCTCCGATTGGTGCGCCGCCCATCCGTCGGCCCGCGTGGCGCCGCTCGTCGCGCATCTGACTCGCGGCTGTTTCGAGCCTGCCGAAGTCGAGCGGGCCTGCGCCTCGCTGGCCGCCGTGACCTCCGCCGCGGGCTCGCCGACGCTTTACCATCTGTTATCGACGGAAACGCCGCACAAGTCGTTGGCGTATCCGGCCGGCGACGACCAGATCGACGGAGCGGCCTTCAAGGCCCTCTGGTCCGCGACCAGCCCGCTCTTGGCGCGCCAGCGCCTTGCCGCTGAGCGACCGACGGTCGTTACTCCCGACTCACGCGGGATGGTCATCAATGGCAAGTTCGATTTGTTGCTGGAAGGAATCAAGGACGCGCTGGTTGCATGAGGAACACGGCCTGACTTCTTGCGAAGCCAGCTACGGAACCATGAATAATCCGCACCAGCGTCACGGAACGCCACGGAGGGCGTTCCCTACAGAGCCGGTGGCGGGGCGTCGAAAAATCAAGGACAACTAACAACTATACCGCACGCGGCCGAGAATGAGACATTCGGAATGTCTGCACACCAACCCGCAGCGCAAGCAAGGCAAGTAGTTACGCGCCTTGCTTGCGCTGCGGGTTAGTGTCGAAGCAGGCCGCGTGCAGTATAGCAACTGACAACTAGCAACTAGCAACTAACCACTGTCCCCTCACCGTGCGTTTTCAGTCCCAAACCTTCTGGCTGGCCAAGGACGCCGACAGCCCCGATCAGTACCAGGATGCGTTTCAACTGGACGCCGAGCGGGGCCTGGCGGCCATCGCCGATGGCGTCAGTTCGGCGATTTTCTCCGGGCCGTGGGCGCGAATTCTAACCCGCGCCACGATCGACGATCCGCCGCGTTTCGACGTTCCCGGCGAGTTCGCGGATTGGCTCCAGCGGCGGCGCACGGCCTGGGCCGGCGAAATCGACACGGCCCGTCTGACCTGGTATCAACGGCCCAAAATGGTCGAGGGGGCGATGACGACACTGTTGTGGGCCGAGCTTTGGCCCGAGGAGACGGGCGACGACGGGCTTGCCAAGACCTACCAACTGTACAGTTTCGCCATTGGCGACAGTTGCTTGTTCCATGTGCGCGAGGGGAAATGGCTGGCATGGTTCCCGCTGACCGGTTCGGCCGAGTTCGGGCTCAACCCGTCGGTGGTGCGCAGCATCGACCGCAAGCTCGACCACCTGCTCGAATTCCGCCGCTACGACGAGCGTTGCCTGCCGGGCGACCTGCTCGTGCTGGCCACCGACGCCATCGCGCTGTGGGCCGTCGAACGCCAGGAAGCCGGCGATCCGGTCGAGTGGGAGCGGTACTGGGGTATGAGCGATGAGACCTGGCGCGACGAGATTTTCGGCTTGCGGTCGGAAACCCGCATGCGGTTCGACGATAGCACCCTCGTCTTGCTGCGGATCATCGAAGAGACGCCCGCGCCTCCACCGCCGGAAGAGCCGGCGCCGGTCGTGGACGTCGCTCCGGCGATCTTACCCGATGAACCCACGCCCCGGCGCGAGGAGCCTTCGGCTTTGCCCGACCTGGTTGCGACGGTAAACGACGACCTCTTGGTCTTACCCGAGGACGCCTTGGTATCCGCCGACGGCGAACCCGCGCCGCCGCTCGATCTCGAACCCACGGCCACCGCTTTGGCCGCGGCCAGCGGCGACGTCGCCCACTCGCCCTGTGAACCGCCGGCCACTGTTACCGACGAATTCGCCCCAACCGACGACCAAGGCCCGGGGAAACCAATGACCACTGACCAATGACCATGTCCGCCTTCATCCTTCTGCCGCGCACGGAAAACCAGGCGTCTCGGCGCTGGCCCGCGGCGCGAACGCGCCGAATGTTCTGCGGCGAGAGGCGCTGGATTATGTCCGCGCCGAAACGGCGCAGGCGTCACGGCTGAGAGTGGCGCCGGAAAAAGCCGTGCTGGCCAACTGCTCGGCGCTGGCGACGATTTCGCCGTGCTGGGAATGCACTTCAAGCTGGGTTTGTACGAGCACCAAACCGACGCCGAGCGATTGTGTCACACTCCGACCGTTAGGTTGTCGGTCATCCGTTTCCTTGCAAAACGCTTGAGCGTACGTAGAGCGATCCTCGGGAGGAAGTAGCCGATCAAGCCGCCGCCGAGCACGGCGAGCACGGCCACGGAACGCGGATGAACCGCTTCCCGCGCATGAGTACGGCCGGTTTGCTCGACCATTCGCTGGGCTACCCGCTCGAGGCCGTCCAACCCGCCGGGAACCTGACGATATGTGTCCGAATCGCGATCGTAAACGAGGGTGCCAGGGGGTGGTTCAAACGTGAAGGTATCGTCTCCGATGCTGTTCACCTCGTATGACTCGATGATATGCACGGTGGACTGTTTGTGTAGCGGGAAATCTCGGGTAATTTTGCGGGGAAGCCAAATGTCTCCATCGTAGCGGTGAAAGTCATGCAAACCGTGGCTTGCCACGATCACGGGGCGCCCGTCGCGCCCCGCTGCGAAGTCCTCGCGTTGGCGAACGATGCCCCATCTTTCGTCAACCCACAGTCGAACGACTTGTGGAATCTGGACGACAACCGCCCTGCGACCGTTCAGCTTCGTCGGCCCCTCGCCGACGCAAAGGCGCTCATCATTGAAGACGTCGACGAGAAACACGGGATCACCGCGCGGCCGCGGCGCTTCCGATACATCGCCCGGCGGCCACCACCCAAGCGACTCATACAAGAAGTGCATCTGCACTTTCGAGATGTAAGGCTGCACGGCGAACCGCGTGGTGATCTCGTACCGCCGTTGGTAGTGGTCGAACATATTGAAGACGGTGCCGTCATAAAATTGAGTAATGTTTCGTGGGTCGTCGTCGCGGCTTGCGTATCCGCCATGCCACAGCGACTCGTAGCGCGCTCGGCCTTTCGCGGCGACGACGCTGTACACGATTTGCTCGTGGCTCCCTAGATGCCACGAGCGGATCACCGCCCTCAGGCTCGTGAGCCGAGAATGCTGCGCGAGCACAATCGCTTTGATCTGAGCGAGCGACGCGGTCGCCGCAAGCTCGTCAGTACCGCGAACGCTGGTGGGTACGAATGAAAACAGAAGAGCGGACAGCAGCGTACCAATCAGTAGGCCCGGCGCCCGGGCGCCTCGCCATGCACTTTGGGCGGAAGCTTGCCGCGGGCTCCCGAAGGCCAACAGCTTGTACGACTGTCATCGGGCACTTCAAAACCAGCCACCAGTGGGCGAAATTGGGCCGGCCGGGTTGTGATGGTTGTAATGAGATCCTATTGTCGTTGGAAGCCCTACGACGGGCAAGGTCCGTCCGTGGATTTGTCGGCTGGGCGGCGC
>DATKSN010000231.1:0-27710 GCA_035531595.1 Pirellulales bacterium
AGAATGAGACATTTTGTCACGAGAAGGTGGTGGCTGGTGGCAGAGCGTAAGCGATGCCCCGGCTACATAGCGACCGGGGCATCGCTTAGGCTCTGCCCCAGCCACCGTGAACGTCTCATTCTCGGCCGCGTGCAGTATAGCAACTCCATGTTAGCAACAAATCAAACGCCGGCAGCGGCCAAAGGCAAAAACAGCGGCCGGGCAATGGTGCTACGAAGACGCGCATCGGTCTTCTCCGTGGCTATCGTTCACGATCGGCGGCGCGCGGTTTCGAGCAACCGGCCGACGAAGTCGTCGTAGCCAAGACCTGAAACCCGAATGGCGCGGGCAAGCCCGGCACTCGGGCTGATGTCGGGGTTCGCGTTGATCTCGAGGATGAAGACCCGCCCGTGGGGATCGACACGCAAATCGACGCGCGCGTAGTCGCGGCAGCCGGCCAGGCGAAAGGCGGCCAGCGAAACACGCCTGATCTCGGCCGCCAGTTCCGGCGCGGCGGCGGCTGGGCAGCGAACCGGCGTGCCCGCGTCGAATTCGACGCTGCCGGGGGTCCATTTCGCGTCGTACGTCACCACGTTCCACGGTACGCGCCCATCGCTGGGAAACTCGATCTCCGCCAAGGGGAGCACTTCGGCTTCGGGCAAGGCAATGATCCCCGCGTTGAACTCTCGACCCGCGATGAACTGCTCGACCAACATCGCGCCGTAGCGGCGGCCGACCTCGTCGATCCGCGAGGCAAGTGAAACCAGGTCGGTAACAACGCTGGCTTGCCCGATACCCAGGCTGGCGTCCTCATGGGCCGGCTTGACGATCAACGGCCCGACAGCCAAAGCCGATTTGAACCGCGCCACGTCCAGCGGCGCGCCGGGCGCCACGAGTTGAAAGTCGGGCGTCGTCAGGCCGGCCCCCGCCAACAGCCATTTCGCGCGGGCTTTATCGCGAACCAGCGCCAGGCCGTCGGAACCGGTGCCCGTAAAGGGAAGGCCACGCAACTCCAACAAACCGGCCACCTGCGATTCGCCCTCCCCGCTGCCGTGGAATCCCTCGAAGAGGTTCACGAGAACGTCGGCCCTCGTCCGCCCCAGTTCCAGCGCCAGCGAGACCGGATCGGCGCCGACCGCCATCCGCTGGGAGGAGTGGCCGAGCGAGGCCAGCGAGGCTTCGACCGCTTCGACCGACTCCAACACGCCCGCCTCCTGCGCGTAATCGGCGTGTTCGGGCGGAAGGCTCGGAGCGTTGTAGAGGATCGTGGCGAGCATGAGGGTGGTGAGAGGTTGGAGGTTAGGGGTTAGGGTAACAAACAGGGGGCTAACGCCCCCCGCTCGCCTGGAACACATCTTCGGCCGCTTCCGCGACGACCGAACGCCGCTGGGCATGGGGACGCGGAGCGTGGGAACGAGTCGGCTCCTAACTCCTGACTCCTGACTCCTTCCTTTCTCTCCCGATTCGCTCGACGGCGGCCTGAATGATCTGTCCGATCAACTGAGTGTGCTCGATGCCGTTGAAACGCGCGATGAACACCAGGTCGCCCGACTTGGGTGAAAGGCCGGGGAGCGGATTGACCTCCAGGAAATAGGGGACGCCGGCGCGCAGGCGATAGTCGAACCGCGCCACGTCGCGACAGCCGAGCGCCCGCCAACATGCCAACGCCGCCTGTTCGACCGTGGCCGTGTCGGCGGGCGAGATGCTCGCCGGGCATTCATAGTGCAAACAGCGCTCCCATTCGCGTTTGACTTCCAAATTGTAGACGAAGGGTCCAGACGGCGGATCTTTGGGCAAGATCCGCATCACCCCCAGCACCTTGGGCGGCCGGTTGCCGAGCACGCCCACGGTCAATTCGTCGCCATCGATGAATTCTTCGACCAGCAGCGGCTGCCGGCAACCGCGGTAAAGCAAGGCCACGGTTTCGTCGAGCTCGCCGCGATCGTGGACCAGGCTCTTGGCCAACACGCCCTTGCTGGAACCTTCGTAGGCAGGCTTCACGAATAGCGGCCAGGTCAGGGAGGCCAAACGCTCCTCGACGGCCGCGACGTCCCCTTCCTCGACCAGCACCCAAGGCGCCGTCGGCACTCCGGCGGCTTGCACGAGCCGCTTGCCGCAATCCTTGTCGAGCGTCACAGCCAACGTCAGCGGATCGGAGCCGGTGTGCGGAATGCCCAGCATTTCCAGCACGGCCGGCACGCGAGACTCGCGCGTGCGACTGGCGCCGCGCCCCTCGGCGATGTTCAACACCAACTCCGGTCGAGGACCGTCGAGCAGTTTGCGCAGCATGGGCTCGCCGTCGCCTAACAGCAAGACTTCATGGCCCAGGCTCTGAACCGCGGCGGCCAAGGCCGCCACGGTCTCCGGCGAATCGAATTCCTCTTCCTCGTCGGCGATGGCCGCCGACGAGGTGGAGGTGGTCTTAATGTTATAGGTCAGGCCGATACGCATGATGTTGGGTTCTGTAGGGAACGCCCTCCGTGGCGTTCCGTGAAGCGGGTGCGACGTCTTCTGGCGGGACACGGAACGCCACGGATGGCGTTCCCTACAGCGTTGGTCCGGTTTTCGCCATCCTAGCCTTTGAGCGGGCCGTTGTTAAGAAAACATTGTTACCTGCGCACGCTTCACAAACGAAAACCGCGGACCCCGATGGGTCCGCGGCTTCGCGTGGGACTCGTTTCCGCGCGGCGGCGCCGCGACGGCTAGACCCTGCTCAAAACCGGCAACAGCGGCTCGTTGGCATGGCCGTTGCCGTTGGCGTGGCCGTTGCCGTTGGCGTGGCCGTTGCCGTTGCCGTTGGCATGGCCGTTGCCGTTGGCTTCGGCCATTGGCGCCGGCGGCGCGTTTTGCTGGCGGCGGGCCATGCGCAGGTTTCCCTCGGGCATGAGCTTCGACTGCTGGCCTCCCAGCAAGCCGCTCACACCCAACGACGGATAATGCGACAGCGGGCCGCTGTCGAGGTCCTCCGGGGCGTAGCGGAAGAGCATGCCCTCGTAGTTGCGCAAGATCACGGCGTTGTCGGCGGCCGAGACCAGGTAGTTGGGCATCAACGGGATCTTGCCGGCGCCGTGCAGGCCGTCGACCACGTAGGTCGGCACGCCCAAGCCGGAAATGTGCCCCCGCAGGCCCTCGATGATTTCCAACCCCTTCCAGATCGAGGTGCGGAAGTGGCCGGCGCCCGTGACCGGGTCGCAGTGGAACAAGTAATAGGGACGGACTTTGATCCGGAGCAGGCCCCGCATCAAATCGCGCATCACCGGCAGCGAGTCGTTCACGCCCTTGAGCAGCACCGCGTGGTTGCTGACCGGCATGCCGGCGTTGACCAGGTTGCGCACGGCGCGCTCGGTCTCGGGAGTGATTTCACGGGGGTGGTTGAAGTGGGTCTGAATCCAGATCTTCCCGGCCCGGCGCAAAAGCTCGATCAGATCCGGATCGAACAGCCGTTGCGGCAAGGTCACCGGGACGCGCGTCCCGATGCGGATCACGTCGACGTGCTCGATCGCCGCCAGTTCGTTGACGAACCAACGCAGCTTGGCGGGGGGCAACGACAGCGGATCGCCGCCCGATACGATCACGTCATGCACTTCCTTGTGCTGGCGGACGTACTCGACCATCCGCTGGTCGTTGTGGCTGGGGGCGTCCCAGCCGTCGCGGTCCATGGTCACACGCTTGCGGGTGCAAAACCGGCAGTACATGGTGCAAACATGGGTGGTCACCAGCAGCACGCGATCCGGGTAGCGGTGCGTGAGGCCGGGCACGGGGGAGTCCTTGTCCTCTTCGAGGGGATCCTCCAGTTCCAGGCCGGTTTCGCTGGTCATCTCCAAGGTCGATGGACACGACTGCAAGCGGATCGGGTCGGCCGGGTCGTCCTCGTCAATCAGGGAAAAGTAGTAAGGCGGGATCGCCAGCTTGAATTGCACCTCGAGCTGTTCAAGGGCGGCGATGTCGTGGAGAGAGTGAGGTAGGAGTTCCGTGAGTTGGGAGGTGGTGCGAACAGCGTTTTGCATTTGCCAACGCCAGTCCTCCCACTGTTCGAGAGGCACGTCGTGCCAGTGTCGATGCCGGCGGGAAGAACTGGGAGGTTCTTCGGACTCTTCGTACGCGGAACCCGCGAAAGAGGCGGCGTCAAGTTGATTCATAGGGGACGAAACCCTCCGTTGTAAGGACTTTGCGATTCAGCCCTCCAACCACCGTGGCCGGACGAACTGAGCTTCGCGTGCTTATACCATCATCGACGAAAACCGATAAGTATTCTAACCCCGGATCAGAAGAAGTGTACCATAATCCGTCAAGAATTCTTGGAAAAGGTCGATTCCCCCATCAGCCGGCGAATTTCTTGTTGAAAAGCGAACCGCTCCTCGCGCCAACCGTCTTCCTGGCCGCGGAAATGCGCGGCCTGTTGGGCCAGGGCCGCTTCGCAGGCGGCGAGCCTTTCCGCTTGAGCGTCGAGTTCGCTCCGGCGCTGGGCGACCCACCTGGCAAGTTCTTGTTGGCGCTCGCGCAGCCTGCCGTGTTCAGCGGCCAGTTGGGTCTTGAGGGTCTCCAGTTCAGCCCGCCGCCTGACCAACTCGTTGGCCTCCAAGCGGTAGTGGTCGGTGAGGCGTTGCCGCAGCCCGGCAAGCGACCTGATCAAGCCCGCCGGCGCGCCCGGCCCGGCAAGCTGCGCCTGCAATTCCTCGGTCGCCAGCCGCATTTCCAGCGTTTCTCGGTGCAGACGGCCCAGTTCGGTGCGTGAGTGTTCCAAGGCCGCGCGGCGCCGGTCGAGTTGCTCGCCTTGGCGGGCCAGCGCTTGCGATCTCTCCGCCCACTCGGCCTCCGAACGCCGCTGCTGCTCGGCCAGCCGCCGACGGTCGACGCGAGCTTGGGCCTCGATCTGTTCGTGCCGCCGCTGCCAGCTTTCGCGCAATTGTTCGGCCTGGCCGGAGCCTTGTTCGGCCTGGGCCGTTTTTGCCGACAGTTCGGCCTCCGCCGCCGCCAGCGCCGTGGCCCGCTCGGCCAGCCGCTGGGTCTCGTCGTGGAGCTCGCCGCGTTGACGATCGAGTTGGTCCCGTTGCGTCTGCCGCTCGAATTCGAGCTGTCTCCGGCTGATTTCCAACCACTGTTCGGTTTCGTTCAAGCGGGTCTGCCGCCATTCGACTTCCTGTTCGCGTGCGGAAACGGTCGTCTCCCGCTCGGCCAGCCCCGCCTCTCGCTCGACCGCGGCGGCCTGCCGCTGGACCAGGCTTGCTTCTCGCTGGACGAATTCCTCGTGCCGTTCGTCGAGCCAAAGCCGTGCCGAGCGCAATTCGTTGTCGAATTCGGATCGCTGGGCGTTCAACAGCCCCTCGCGGCGATCGAGCTCGTCGTGCCGTAGCTGGAGACGCTCGGCAAGCTGATCGGCTTGCAACTGCAGTTGCGCGACAAACTGGGGCGCAAGGGTCTCCGTCGTCACGTCCGTGCCGTCCAACGTCGAGGGTTCCGCGTCGGCGACCGCCACGGCGGCCGGCGGCGCGCCGGCGAGCACATGGGCCGCGTCGACTCGGGTGCCGACGACCGACAACTTGTCGGCCGAGGCGACGCTTTCCTCGTCGAGGACCATCTGCGCGTTGGACATCGCGGCCGTGCCTGAACGTGACGATTCGTTGAATTTGCCCACGACCGCCCTTACCGGGTTAACCGGCAAGGTTTATCCGGTTCCACTATCGGCAGAGTCTCGCGATGAATTGACCCAAATCCGCAGCGGTACGAGGATGAAGGTGGTCGTTGTAAGTTGTGGGCGGCGCCCACCCTACGGTTTTTGTTCCTTGGCATAGCCGGCGAAGGCGTCGGCGATGCGGGCGGTTTTCTCGTCGCCCTGATGGAATACGAAGCGATAACGCAGATGGATCGAATCACCCTTGGCGATGGTGTGCGACCCGTCGACCTGGTCGGAGCCTTGGAAGTCGCGCCATCCGAATGGATTGGCCGCGAACAGGCCGTACGTCCGCACATGCCAGGTGGTCGGATAGCGGAAACTCGATGGGTGGTTCAGGATCGCCACGCCGACCACCTGCCCGCCCACGGGACCGTGATAATCCACCCAGGCGGCCGGCTTGCCCCAGGCATCGTGATCGGTCTGGCCCTTTTCGTTGACGATCCGGCCTCCCTGGCCGCTGTCGACGTCCATGACGGTGGGAACGCGGATGCCCATGGTCCCCTCCTTCGTGTCGCCGAACGTCACGGGCGCATCGCCGGCCAGGAGCGTGATGTCGAAGTCGATCGTGCGGCGGCCGTCGGCGTCGCGAAACGTCAGGGTCCGCTGGTCTTCCAACTGCTTCTTGCCGTCGGGCGCGAGCCAGTCGTTGCGCGTGGAGATCACGGCCGTATCGCCATGGGAGGCGACCTCGCTGAACTCGCGATGGACGATCGAGCCGTGGGGGTCGTTTTCGCTCCAAAAGTCGATGCCGTTGACGTTGCCGTGCGTAAACCAAAACGACCGCTGGTGCGGGTGGTCTTGCTTTTCGCCTTCGATTTTTCGCATGGGAAAGGCCCGGCTCATCGGAACTCCGGTAGGACCGATGATCGGCCACAGGATCGGCTTGGGCCCGCCGGCGATCAGGTACTCCGTGAACAGTTTGCCGTCTGCGTTGACGGTCACGCCCCGCTCGTGCTTGACGACCTCCAGTTCAGCGGCCCCGGCGGCGACGACCGCGCCGTGTACGAAGCTCAACGCGGCCAACGGACGAATGACGCAAACCAGCAGGCGGCTCATGGCGAGGTTCCCCAGGGTGGTGAATCGATATCGGAATCATCCGCATGGTAATCCAGCCTCACCGCTGGGGGAACAGGCTCACTGGGCCTTGAGCCGGCGGTACTCGTCGAAGGCGACGGCATCGAAGGTGTGCAACTGCTCGTGGGCCTCCTTGATCCGCCGCAGGTCTTCTTGCGACAAGCGCGGCTGGATCGAGTGCTCGGCGCGGATCACCACCGGCTTCTTCCCCTTCTTCTGCGGTTTGAGCGTCAGTTCGACTTCCAAGGGGAGTTCCTGCCGCTGTTTGAGCACATCGTTGACCTTCAAACGCGGAAACGGCAGCATTTCCGACGGATTGGACATCGGCTTGAGTTTCAACATCGCGTTCAGTTGCACCGACCAATCGGCGAAGGCGCCGTATTGTCGCGCCGCTCCGGGGTTCGGGGGGATGAGGGTCTTGAGCTTGTAGTCCATGTAGGCGCTGGTCAGCAGCAGTTCGCCGTTGTTCGGGTCTTGCGACTCCGCGAACTTCGGGTCGATGTAGAACTTCGCCAGCGGCAATTGCACTTGCGCGCGGGCCGCGGCGCGCAACAGGTTGATTCTGTTGGAAATCTCGCCGGTCGTGATCTCGGTCTTCAGTTTTCGCGGCGGGTCGAGCAGCTTGAACACGTCGTTTTCGGGGTCGAAGACGGTCGTTTCGTCCGGGTCTGAAAGGAAGTCATAGACCCGTCCGGCGTAAAACAGCGTCGTCGATTCGCTGGGCTCCTTCTCGCCGGGAAAAAAGAGCTTGCTCTGAACATGAAAGTCGTCGCCCCAAGCGCGATCGGCCGGCGCCAGGCCGCAGGCGATCGCCACGACCCAGGATCCCACGCCCCGGAAACAGGTACTGTGCGGACGCATGACTCGGCTCCCTTACTGCGATAGGTACGTGTGAATACTTCCGCCGGCGACCAGCGCCCCGGCCGGCCTTCGGGCCGTCCCGACCCGACCGTGAAGGGTCGCGGAGAATACTCGATATGGCCCCGTCGAGGCAATCGCGATTTTGGGAAAAGGCGTCAGGCGTAGCGTGGCTTCAGCCCGCGTTGACCACGATACGCCGGAACGCGGACTAAAGTCCACGCTACGGGGGCGCGACGCCAACCGGCAATGGTGGGCCTGCGATCGCTTCGCGATCTTGTCCCACCCTACACCGCGATTCGGTGATTTCAATGGCCTTCAACAGCCCTCGCGCCTTGTTGAGCGTTTCCTGGTACTCGCTGGCCGGCACGCTGTCGGCGACGATGCCCGCCCCCGCCTGGACGTACGCCTGGTTCCCCTGAACCACGATCGTCCGCAGGGCGATGCAGGTGTCCATGTTGCCGCGGAAATCGACGTAGCCCACGGCGCCAGCATAGGGCCCGCGGCGGTGGGGTTCCAATTCGTCGATGATCTGCATCGCCCTCACCTTGGGGGCTCCCGAAACGGTGCCGGCGGGCAGGCACGCGCGCAAAGCGTCGAAGGCGTCGCGGCCGACGGCGAGTTGGCCGGTGACGTTCGAGGTGATGTGCATCACATGGCTGTAACGTTCGATGGTCATGCAATCGCTGACCGCCACCGAACCGTAGCGGGCGACCCGGCCGACGTCGTTGCGGCCCAGGTCGACGAGCATCACATGTTCCGCCCGCTCTTTTGGGTCGGCCAGCAACTCCTCGGCCAGACGTTGGTCGTCGGCCTCGGTCGCGCCGCGCGGGCGCGTGCCGGCCAGGGGCCGCACGGTAATACGGCCATCGACCACGCGGACCAGGATTTCGGGCGAACTGCCTACCAGCGTGGCCTGCGGCGTGCGCAGGTAAAACATGAACGGGCTGGGATTGACCACGCGCAGCGTGCGGTAAATCTCGAACGGCGAAGCCTGAATCGTGGTTTGCAGCCGTTGGCTGAGGACCACCTGGAAGATGTCGCCGGCTCGGATGTATTCGAGGCACTTTTCGACCGCCGACTCGAAATCGGCCCGCTGAAAATTCGAACTGCAAGCGATCCGCGGATCGCCGTGAAAATGGATGTCGGCCGGCGGCGGTTCACCGCCCGGCGCGGCCAAACGCGAGACCAGCGCGTCGACGCGGCGGCAGGCGTCGGCGTAAGCCGCCGCCCAGGTCGTTTCGTCGGCCGAGGGCCGGGCCATCGCCACGACGATCATCGTCTTGCGCACGTTGTCGAAGACCACCATGCGATCGAAGAAGGCGAAGGCCAAATCCGCGAGCCGGCGGTCGTCGAACGGGGCATTCGGCAGATGCTCGCTGTAGCGGACCACGTCGTAGGCCGCGTAACCCACGGCGCCAGAGCAAAACGGCGGCAATTCAGGCAAAGTCGCCGCCCGCAGCGCCGAAACACGCCGCTTCAACTCGTCGAGCGGGTCGTCGGAGTCGAACTCCTCCCTCGGGGCCGGCGTCTCGGTTGACAGATCCGTGATCGAAACCCGCTTTCCGTGGGCCTCGAGCAAGAGGAAGGGATCGGCCGTGAGAAAGCTGTAGCGGCCGACCTTCTCGCCGCCGATCACGCTCTCGAACAGGCAGGCGCAGCACCCGCCGTCGATCTTTCGGAAAGCCGTCACCGGCGTGAGCGAATCGCCCGCCAACTGCCGGTAGACCGGCACGAATTGCACCCCGGGCGCCAATCGCCGGAACGTCTCGAAGTCGGGAAAGTGTCGCATGGCCTTGAGGGAACAGGAGACAGGTTATAGGTTATAGGGGATAGGCCGCGTGAAGTATAGATTATAGGGCACAGGGCATGGTTCGCCTCAAGCTCAACATTCTTTCTCCTTTCTCGTTCAACCTTGACATGGAAGGGGTCACTGTTAGAATTCGCGCAGCGTTCCGTGGGGAAACCGCGCCCGAGGCGCGCGCCATTGCGGTGCTTCCATGAAGTGTCATCAGTGCGACAAGCCGGCCACCTTCCATATCACCGAATTGACGGGCGGCAAACCCCAGGAATTGCACCTCTGCGAGGAGCACGCCCGCGAGTACCTCACCGAATCAGGCCCGGAGCCCACGCCGGCCTCGAATCTGGCCGGCGCGCTCGCCCAGCAACTGGTGGGCGGCACCGCCGAGGATCTGGCGCGGCTCGACCAACAGGCTTGTCCGATCTGCGGCATCACGTTTTTCGAGTTCCGCAACCAGGGGCGGCTCGGCTGCCCGCACGACTACATCTGCTTCGAAAAGGAACTCGACCCGTTGATCTTGAACATCCACGGAGACTGTACGCACACCGGCAAGCGCCCCCAGCGGTCGCCGGCGAACACCGACCGCCAGACGGAGTTGATCCGGCTGCGGCGCGAAATCAAGGAAGCGGTCCAGGACGAAGACTATGAACGGGCCTCGCGGTTGCGAGACGAGATTCGACAAATCGAAAGGTCGTGCTGACACCGTGGAATTCGACGACCTAGCACGCAGCAGTGGCGAATGGCTTCGCGGGTCGGGACCCGAATCCGACATCGTGATCAGCAGCCGCATCCGTCTGGCGCGGAATCTGGCCGACTTCCCCTTCATCAGCCGGGCCAACCCCGCCGACCGCGCCGAGATCGAACGCACGCTCCGCGACCGGATCCTCAAGGTGCAGTCGGCGGAGTTGGAGTACGTCGACGTCAACAAGCTCGCCGGCATCGACCGGCAGTTTCTCGTCGAGCGGCAGCTCATCAGCCGCGAGCACGCCGAGAGCGACGGCGCCCGCGGCGTGGCCATCGATTCCAACGAGCGCGTGAGCCTGATGATCAACGAGGAGGACCACCTCCGCATTCAGGTCATGCACAGCGGCCTCGACCTGGCCGGCGCCTGGGAACAGAGCAACCGGATCGACGATCTGGTCGAGTCGCAGGTGACCTATGCCTTCAACGAGCGGCTGGGCTACCTGACGGCTTGCCCCACGAACGTGGGCACCGGCATGCGGGTGAGCGTGATGCTGCACCTGCCGGCGCTGGTCATCACGCGGCAGATCGACAAGCTGTTTCGCTCGTTGCAGAAAATCAGCCTGGCGGTGCGCGGGCTGTATGGCGAGGGCTCGCAGGCCATGGGCGATTTTTACCAGATCAGCAATCAGATCACGCTGGGCCGAACCGAGGCCGAACTGGTCAAACAGGTGGGCGACGTCGTGCCGACGATCATCGACTACGAGCGCAAGGCCCGTGACTTCCTGATTCGCGAGAGCCAGGAGAACCTGCACGACCGCGTCAGCCGGGCCTACGGCATCCTCCGCACGGCGCAGACGATCAGCTCCGAGGAGACGATGCACTTGCTGTCGAGCGTGCGGATGGGCGTCAATCTGGGGCTGATCGTCGACCTGGAGATGCCCACCTTGAACAAGCTGTTCATCTACACCCAACCCGCCCATCTTCAGAAGCTCAGCGGCGTCGAACTCGACACGGCCGATCGCAACATTGAGCGGGCACGCTACCTGCGGCGGCACTTGAACAAGGAAGATGGAACGCAACAGAACTAACCGTCCTCGGAGTCGTTCCGATGCCCAGCCCATTTCCCGGAATGGATCCCTATCTGGAAGATCCGGCGCAGTGGCCCGATTTCCATCTGGTTTTCATCCATTGGTTGCGCAAAACGCTGAACGATAGGCTCCCGGCGGGGTCGTTACGGTCGTTTTCTGGATTACGGAATTCCGCCCAGGGCGCCGCTTTCCAATGCCGACGCGCGGTGGGCCGCTGAACTGGCGCGCGGCAACTCGACTTGACTTTCTCGTGGCAAAATGTCTCATGGTCGGCCGCGTGAAGTATAATGCGCCATCTTCCTCCGCAGTTCGACGATCACCTCCGGCGGCACGAAGTGGGCCAGTTCGGCGTCGCTGGCCAGCGGGGCGATCTGCTTGATCAACGAGCTGGAGACGTGGGCGAACTCCTTGTCGGCCATCAGCACCACGGTTTCGATGTCCGGGTCGAGTTGACGGTTGGCCAGCATCATCGTCATTTCGGCTTCGAGGTCGGTCAACGGCCGCACTCCACGGACCATAACCCGCGCGCCGCACTCGCGGACGAAGGCCACGGCCAGACCGGCAAACTGGCGGACCTCGACGTTGTCGAACCGCCGCGTGGTGCGTCGGACCAGGTCGATGCGCTCGTCGGGCGTGAAGAGCGGATCCTTGCCGGCGTTGACGCCGATGCCGACGACGAGTTTGTCGACCAGCGCGCTGGCCCGCTCGATCACGTTCAGATGTCCCAGCGTGATCGGGTCGAAGGAACCGGTGTAGACCGCGAGGCGCGAGTTCTTTTTGGCCATCGGTCAACCTCGCTCGATCCGGAACGGCCGCATGTCGATCGTCGTTTCCAGACCTTGGATCAGCCGGCTCATGACCACGGCGGTGCCGGGCGAAAGCTGCAAACCACTGCGGAAGTGGCCGGCCGCGACGTAAGCGTTATCCAACTCGGGGAGGCGTCCCAAATAGGGCAGGCCGTCGAGCGTCGCCGGCCGTAGCCCGGCCCAGCATTGCTCGAACTGGGCCGGCTTCAAGCCGGGCGCCAAGTGAACGGCGAAATCGAGCAGGCCCGCCACGCCGTCGGCCGTGGTTCGCTTGTCGAACCCCGCGTCCTCCTCCGTCGAGCCAACCAACACGCGGCCATCGCCGCGCGGCACCAGGTAGCGAGGGCCGTCATTGACGATCCGCCGCAGCGCGGGACGAGGGCCACTGACAAGCACCATCTGGCCGCGAACCGGCTTCATCCCCACCGGCACCCCGAGCCGCCCCAGCAGTGTTTTGGCCCAAGCTCCGTTGGTAATGCAAATCTGGTCGGCCGCGAGCGGGCCGCCGCTCGTCTCGACGGCCGTGATGCGCCGCCCTTGGATATGGAACTCCTCGGCCGCGACGCCGGCCGACACCTCGACGCCACGCTGGGCGCAGGCGGCCAGCAGGGCCTTCAAATGGCGCGGGTTGCGTAGTTGGGCCTCGTCGCGGAGACAATAGCAGCGCACGATGTCCTTTGGCTCGAGGGCCGGCTCGACGTCGGCCATTTCGGCCGCGCTGAGCGATTGGACCGTCACGCCCGACTCGCGCCAGGCGAGCGCGGTTTGCCGCAGTTCGCCGTCGGTGGCCGCGTCGCGGGCCAGGTAGAGCCCACCGCAGCGGCGAAAGCCGTTGTCGACACCGGTTTCCTCCGCCAGCCGTCGGGCCCACTCGGCGTGCAGTGTGTTGCTGAGCCGGTGCAGTTGCAGCAGGGGGTCGTTGGTCGGCGTGTCGCCGGTGGGCGGCAAGATGCCCGCCCCGGCCCACGACGCCTCGCGGCCCGGCGGGCCGCGGTCGATGACCCGCACGCTCAAACCCGCCGCAGACGTTTCGTAGGCCAGCGAAAGGCCCACCACGCCGCCACCCACGATCAATAAGTCGACCATGCGACGATTCTAACCCCCGCCGGCCGGTCGCGTCGAGGGCCGGCTACGGCCCCTATCCCGGATTATTCATGGTCCCGTAGCTGGCTTCGCAAGAAGTCAGGCCGTGGACGCGAGTTACGCCGGAATTCTTGCGAATTCTGCTACAGCACAGTGCGAGAGTTCCTCCCCGGACCATGAATAATCCGGGCTATGCTTGCCGCCGCAGTCCACTCGCAGCTATATTGGTAATCCCTTCGTGTACAATGTGGGTAGGCAGGTCCAACGATTGATCCGCTGGAGGTCGCCAAAATGCCTTCGCCATTCCTGGGTATGAACCCCCAGCCTCCGCTCTTGCCCGCCGACGCCGTATGGGCCACGCAGTTCTTGCCGAGCAACGGAGTATGAATGCCCATGCCGTTCCACTCCCTGGCCGACTTCGTCGAATCGCTCGAACAAGCCGGCGAACTGGCCCGCGTCAAAGTCGAGGTCGATCCTGAACTGGAACTGGCCGCCGTCACTTGCCGCGTGGCCCAAGCCGGTGGCCCGGCCCTGTTTTTCGAACGGGTCAAAGGATGCCATCCACCCGTCGTGACGAACCTGCTGGGCACGCCGGGCCGAGTCTGCCGGGCCTTGGGCGCCGAGTCGCTCGACGAACTGGCCGAGCGATTCGTATTATCCGCCTCGCTCGCCGAACCGGCCGGTTGGCTGGAGCGGTTCAGGCCAGGGTCGATGTTCGACGCCGCCAAGCATCAACCCAAGACGCTCAAGAGCGGCATTTGCCAGCAGGTGGTCAAGCTGGGCCGCGACGTCGATTTGGCCGAATGGCCGGCGCCGCGTTCCTGGCCGTCGGAGCCGCGGCGATCGATCACGGCGGGCGTGGTGCTCACGGTCGATCGGGAGACGGGCCAAAGGAGCCTTGCCGCGCCGCCGCTTGCGATCGTCGACCGCAATCGGTTGGCCGTCGGCTGGCACCGCTACCACGCCGCCTCGCGGCACCTGGCCGATTGCCGTAGCCGTGGGCGGCAACTTCCGGTGGCCATCGTGTTGGGTGGCGACCCGGCGCTGTGGGTCGCAGTCGCCGCGCCCCTGCCGATCGACGCCGACGGTTGCCTGTTCGCCGGGCTGTTGCGCGGCAAACCACTGGAGGTGGTCAAGTGCCGATCGCACGATCTGGAAGTGCCCGCCGACGCTGAGATCGTGATCGAGGGGTTCGTCGATCCGGTCGAACCGCCCGCGACCCTGGATCCCTTGGGCCACGCGGGTGGGTATTATTCGTTGCCCGCGCCGGCCGCGACGCTGCATGTCACGGCCGTGACGCACCGCGCGAATCCGATCTTTCCCGCGGTCGTGTCGAGCCGGCCACCGAATGAGACGAGCGCGATCGGCCGGGCGATCGAGCGGCTTTGGTTGCCGCTCGTCCGGCGGGCGGTGCCCGATCTGGTCGATTACTCGTTCGCCGAAGCGGCCGGCCCAGGCACGCTGTGCGTCGCCTCGATTCGCAAAACGCTTCCGCGGCACGCGCGCAAGGCGGCCGGCGCGCTGTGGGGATTGGATGCATTGATGCATGTGAAGCTGCTGGTGATCGTCGATGCCGACGTCGCCGTGAATGAAGGCGACCAGGTTCTTATGGCCGTGGGGGCCAACGTCCACCCCGGCCGCGACGTGTTCTTCCACGACGGGCCGCCCCGGCCACTCGACCATGCCGCCCCGCCGCTATCCGCCGGCGGCGCGGTGTGCATCGACGCCACGGCCAAGTTCCCCGAGGAACACGGCGGCCCATGGCCGGAGCGGCTCGCAACCAACCGGCAAATCATGGAGTTGGTGCAATCGCGCTGGGCCGAGTACGGCCTTGGACCTCCTTGGCGATCATTTTCCACTTAGCCGGTGCGCGGAGTGTACTCGGATACCCTCGGGTCGGTTAGAATCGGCGATTCCGAACCCCACTGAAGGCGGCGGGTCGTCTTTTTCAGGCCGGGCGCCGCGTAGACAAACCTAAGATCACCCTCTAAATCAATTCCCGCATCACGGCGCGTTCGGTGAGATACTGGGGCCGGCCGGTGGGGTCGACGATCGTGGTCGTCGCCGGGTCGATGCCGAGGTTGTGGTAGAGCGTGGCGAAGATTTCCTGGAAATGCACCGGCCGGTCGCTGGCGTACTCGCCCAAGCGGTTCGTGCTTCCGATCGCCTGGCCGGTACGCATGCCACCGCCCGCCATCAGGGCGCAACTGACCTGCGGCCAGTGGTCGCGCCCGGCGCCGTTGTTGATCCGCGGCGTGCGGCCGAACTCGCCCCAGGCGATGACCGTCACGTCCTTGAGCATGCCACGCAAGTCGAGATCCTCGATCAACGCGGTGAAACCCTGGTCGAGCTTGGTGCCGTGATCGCGGACCAGGTTGAAGTTGTCGCCGTGGCTGTCCCAGCGTCCGTAGCTCAAGGTGACGCAGCGCACGCCGGCCTCGACCAGCCGCCGGGCCAAGAGCAGGTGTTCGTTCACCGTCGGCGCGCCGTCGTACTGGAAGCGGAACGGCTTGCCGTCGCCGTAGCGCTCGCGGATACGCGGGTCTTCTTTCGAGAGGTCGAGCGCGTCGAGCAGCTTGCTGCTGGTCAGGACGTTCAGCGCCTGCTCGCCGAAGGTGTCGACGCCGCGCATCGCGCCGGTCGAGTCGATCTCACTGCGCATCTGGTCGAAGCAGGAAAGGAGCTTGCGTCGATCGGCCAGCCGGTCGAGCGAGACGCCGTTGAGCTTCATGTTTTCCATGCCCGTCCCGTCGGGCTTGAAAGCCCCGTAGGCGGCGCCCAAAAAGCCGGGCCGGCCGCAATCGGACCAGGGCATGTGCGCCGTGCGATCGGCCAGACCGACGAACGGCGGCACCGACGGATCGACAGGCCCTTGCAACTTGGAAAGCGCCGCGCCAATGCTTGGCCGGCCTCCCAACGCCGCCATCGATTGCTGTTCCCATCCGCTGGTGGCCTGGAAGGCGTCGTGGCCCCCTTGGGCGCCCACCACGGAGCGGACGACCACGCACTTGTCCATCATCGAGGCGATCCGCGGAAAGACCTCGCCGATTTGGATGCCCGGCACCTTGGTGCTGATCGGGCTGAACTCGCCGCGAATCTCCGCCGGGGCCTCGGTCTTGATCTCCCACATGTCCTGGTGCGGCGGCCCGCCCCCCAGGAAAATATTGATCACCGCCTTATGCCGCGACGACCCGCCGCCGGCCGCCTCGGCGCGGAAAATGTCGGCCAGCGAGAGCGATGTGGCCCCCATGCTCAAGGCGCCGATCTTCAAGAACCCGCGCCGCGAAACCCCATCGCAGAACTTGCTCGTTGTATTTCCCAGGATCGTCAGCATGACGGAGCAACCTTTCTCAAGCGGAGGGCAGTCTATTTGGCAGGGTGATCGGGCAGTTCGGCGCGCCATCGGCCAGTTCGGCAGGCCATCGGCCAGTTCGGCAGGCCCGACAGTTCGTTAGCCGGCGACGCGTACATCGCACGCCGAACGCACCGATCCATCAGCCTATTTTTATCAGTTCCGGGCGGGGTCTGTCAAGGGCGCCGGCGGTAGCTGGCTTCGCAAGAAGTCAGGCCGTGGACGCGAGTTACGCCAGAATTCTTGCGAATTCTGCTACAGCACAGTGCGCGAGTTCCTCCCCGGACCATGAATAATCCGCGTTAGGTCGTTTCCTTGCGAAACACCGCCCCCTGGTCGATTTGCTGGAAGCCAAGCTTTTTGTAAAGCTGCAGGGCCGCGGCGTTGTGGTTCATCGTCTGGACCTCGACCAACGAAGTGCCCTGCGACTGAAGTTGCCGCAAAACTTCGCTCAAGAGAAACTTGGCCAACCCTTGACGGCGGTGGGCTGACTGGACCTCCAACTCGACGAGTCCCGTCGCCCGCACGCCCCAACTGTGTGCCAGCGGCTCGATGCTCCAAAACGTCGCGGTGGCCAATGGCCCTTCGCCGTCGCGCGACGACAGATCGAACCTCGTGCGATCCAAGCCGCCCCAGGTGCAGGCCTCCCACCATGTGCGGGCCTTGGGATCGGGGATTGTTTGCACGACCGTCCGCCGGCGAATCTGGATCTGCTGCCGATCGACCGGGGCGCGAAAGCCCGCCAGCTCGCGCTGCAACACGCAAACCCGATCGATCTCGCGATAGTTCTGCGACTTGAACAGGTACTGGGCGCGCGGGGCCGAATCGAGCACACCGGGCAGTTCGCTTCCGCCGTAGAGTCCCAGGTAGAACCCGTTCAGGGGCTGGATGGCGCCGGCGTACAACACTTGCGCCCCTCGTTCGCGGAGGAAAGTTTCGCCGCGGGCAAGCAGTTCGGCGCCGATCCCTTTCCGCTGGTAATCGAGACGGACCATCAGCAGGCATGTGACGCCGAGCTGGGGCGAAAGCCGCTGGCCGTCGTCGCTCGGACCGAATGCCCCGTGAACGAAGCCGACGGGCCGTTGGCCATCGACGGCGACGATCAGGCCCTGGTTTTCGAAGTACGGTTTGGACAGCACCATGTGCTCGAACAGGTCGGCCGACATGGGCTGCATCAAGCCGCGTTCGGGCGGCTGGCTGCGCCAAATCTCGGCCAGCGCCGGCGGGTCGCTGTTTCGGAACGTACGGTAAGCAATCGACATGGGGTTAGGCGTTGGGAGGCAGGCGTTAGGCGTTGGGAGGCAGGCGTTAGGCGTTAGGCGTTAGGCGTTAGGCGTTAGGAGGCAGGCGTTAGGAGGCAGGAGGCAGGAGTCAGGTGCCGACTACCGCAGCCCAAAGCCTATAGCCTAACGCCTTCTCATGCCGGGTCGATGCAGTTACGACGTCTCCAGGTCAACCTGCACGTCGTCGCCCACCAGTCGCACCTCGAACCGCGGCTGCACGATGGTTCGACTCAACGAGTGGCGGCCGGTGCGGACATCGAACTGCCAGCCGTGCCAGGGGCAGGTGACGATCGCGCCGGACAGACAGCCCTTGCCCAGCGGTCCTCCTTGGTGCGGACAGACACCGTCGAGCGCGTGCAGCGTCCCCTCGACATTGTACAGCGCCACCACGCGGTCGGCCGCGATCCGTTCCAAACAGGTTCCCGGAGGGCATTCGGCCAGCGAAGCGATGCGAATCCAGTGGGCCATGCCTCACGCCGCCTTCTTCAACTTCCGCTTGGCGGGCCGAGTGTCTTTCCAGCGACGGTGCAACCACCAGTATTGTTCGGGAGCGCGGCGGATGATCGTCTCGAACTGGCTGGTGTACCACTGCGTCAGCCGCGGCACGCTGCTCACCGCGTCGTCGCCGCCGCGCGGGTCCACGGAAGCCTCCAGGGCCAACTCGTAACACATGGGCTTTTCCAGACGTTGGCCGTAACCCACCATCAGAGGCGCGTCGTGGTTCAACGCGAACAGGGCGATGGCCTTGTGTACCGAGGCGGGCCGGCCGAAGAACTCGACCCAGCAACCCTTGCTGCCCGCGTACTGGTCGGCCAGGAACGTCATGTGGCCGCCCGAGGCGAGCACCTCGACGATCTTTTCGTAGCCGCCCTTCTTGGGAATGATGTGCTGGCCGGTGTGGCCGCGAAAGCGATTCAGAAAGGCATCGAGAAACGGATTGTCGAGCGGACGCGCGACCGTATAGGTGGGAAAGCCAAGGATCGCCAGAATATAGCCCGCCATCTCGAAGTTGCCGAAATGAGCCGACGTGACGATCAACGGCCGGCCGTTCAACAGCAAGCGGCCGAACTCGCGGTTGTTCTTGAAACGCACGAAACGGCGCCAGTTCGTCTCGTGGATCTTACGCGGCGCGTGGGCGATTTCCACGATCAGAATGAAAAGGTGCTCCCACATCCGCCAGGCCAACCGCCGGCGATCTTCGTCGGAAAGATCGGGAAACGCGAGCCGCAGATTGTCTTCGACCACCTTGCGGCGCAGGCGCAGCACCTCGCCGGCCAGCGTAGCCAGTCCGGCGGCCAGCATCTGGCAGGTCTCCATTCGCAGCGCCTGCAGCGAGCAGACGAAGATCCGTACCGCCAGGTAGCCCAAGTATTGCGCGACGATGGACATGGTGGCGAGGGGTGAGGGGCGAGAGGTGAGCTGTGAGTGGTCAGGCGAAGGCGGGCATTTTGCCAGGAAGGCCGTTTCTGGGAAAGACCGCTTCAGCGTTCCCATCTATACGCGCCGAAGCTTTCCTCGGGTAAACGCACGGTTTTGCCTTTTTTTGGCAGCACCCAGCCCGGCCCTAATCCTCGTAGAATGCGTAAACTTCCTGAAAAATGGAAAGTTATGAAACACCATCGTCACATCGTCACAGAGCCTCCCACGCAGGGAAATACGTCAAAACGACCGTCACAAAACTACACGGCGTCCCCAATCGGGTTATGCCAGCGGATCAAGTAGCCCCATCTGGCACTGACCAGGAGCCGCCGGCCGTAGGGGCCCTTGGGATGCTATTAACAGCGCGTCGGACACGCTTACTTGTGTCACTTCGCGTCGTGCTGGCGGCACCAGGCGATCATGTCGGCCACCGTAGAGGGCTTGTCTGTCGAGGGCTTGTCGCCGGCCGATTTCGCGGCGACCGGTTTGGCCGGGGCGGGGGCGGGTTTCGGCTCGGCAGGGGGCACAGGCTCGGCTACGGCGGTGGGAGGCTCCGCTACGGCAGGCCCAGCGGCAGGCACAGGCGCCGCCTTGGCCACTGGTTCGGCGGCGGGCGTGGCCGCGGCCGCGGCGGCGGCGTTCGCGCGCGCGGCCGCGATGATCTCAGCGGTCGAAAGTTTGCCCCCCGGCGCCGTGGCCGGCTTGGGCGCCACAGCGGCGGTTTTCGGTACGGGAGTGGTCTTGGGGGCGGGGGCCTCGGTTGCCTTGGCCGCAGGCGCTTCGGCCGTGCCCTTGGGCTGGCGCGCGGCGGCCAGGATCTCGGCCGTGCTCTGTTTTTTCGCTTCGACCGGCGCCGCGGCATCGCCGGCCGGTGCGGCGGCGGCCGGCGCCGCGGCGGCTTTGCCCGACTTGGCGGCCGCAATGATGTCGGCGGTCGACTTGGTCTTGGCCGAAGTCGTCGATGTGACCTTGGCCGAAGACGCGGCCGCTGGGGTTCCTGTCTTGGCGGCGCCTTGAGCGCGGGCCATTTCCAAGGGCGAGAGCTTCTTTTCGGCCGCCGGCACCGCCCCCTTGGGCGTGGCGGGGGCGGCCTCCTTGGGTTTGGCGGGGGCGGCCGCCTTCTCCTTCTTGGCCGGCTTTTCTTGCGACTCGGCCGCCTTGGGGAGCGGCTTGTCGACAACCTTGAGGAAATCGAGGTCGATGTCGTACCAGCCAATGTTGTTGTACGCGTCGAACTCGACCAACGCGCGGCCGCTCATGTTGACCGTCTTGATCAAACCGGTTTGGCCCCGGAATCGCGACAGTTCCGCACGGCTCGCGTCGACCACCACGTACTTGTCGGTGTATTCGCGCTTCAGCTTTTCGATTGGGTCGAACACCATCAGTCGGTTTGCTCCACCGTAACCTGGCCGCGGTCGCGTGAGCGGCCGGAGCCGGACTCTTGCCACGAATCTCCTAGAATGGGAATTCTGGCCGATTCGCTCCCAGAAATCAAGGCGTGCGAACCCGTTGACCCATCGCACGCCTTCGACGACATTAAAGGGCGCGAACATTCACTGCCAATCTATTCCGAGGACGGATCGCAATGACTTGGAACGTACACGAAAAAGGCGGGCCCTGGGCCGCCTGGGCGTTGATCTATGGGTCGGTCGTTTGGGCGTCGCCTTCGGCGCGTGCCGAAAACTGGCCGCAATGGCGTGGGCCGAACCACGACGGCATCAGCCACGAAACCAACTTGCCGACCACCTGGAGCAAGACCGAAAACGTCGCCTGGCGGCTCCCCTTGCCCGGTCCAGCGGGGGCCACGCCCATCGTCTGGGGCGACCGTATTTTCCTCACTTCGGCCAAGGGATCCGACTTGCTCCTGCTTTGCGTCAGCACCGAAGGCAAGCCGCTTTGGGAAGCGAAGGTCGGCTCCGGCGACCGAACCGTGCGAGACGGCGAGGGGAACACCGCTTCTCCGTCCCCCGTCACCGACGGCGAGCACGTCTGGAGCTTCATGGCCAATGGGCAACTGGGCTGCTACGACTTCAAAGGCGACGAAATCTGGAATTTCAACCTGCAAGACCGATTTGGCAAGTTCAATATCGCCTTCGGCATGACCTCGACCCCGCTACTCGACGGCGACCGGCTCTACTTTCAACTGATCCATACCAACGGCGCCCTGGTCGTGGCGCTCGACAAGCGCAGCGGCAAGCTGGTTTGGAGGCAAAAACGCGCAAGCGACGCGATCAACGAGTGCGAGCACTCCTACGCCTCGCCCACGCTCTACCGCGACGGCAAACAGGAGTTCCTGCTGACGCACGGCGCCGACTACATCGTGGCCCACCGTTTGGACGACGGCGCGGAAATCTGGCGATGCGGCGGACTGACGCTGCATCCCAGAAACAAATACAACAATACGCTTCGCTTCGTGGCCACGCCGGTCGCCGTGCCCGGCTTGATCGTCGTTCCCTCGGCCAAGGACGGCCCCGTGCTGGGGCTTAGCCCCGACGCCAAGGGCGACATCTCGGCGAGCGACGATGGGCACCTTTGGAAAAGGCCCGACAATACGCCCGACGTGCCATCGCCCTTGGTCTACGATGGGCTCGTCTATCTTTGCCGCGAAAACGGCTTTTTGATCTGCCTGGACGCCCAGACCGGCAAGGAACTGTACCAGAAACGTTGCTTTTCCGACCGTTACCGCGCGTCGCCGGTTTACGGCGACGGCAAGATTTACGTTACGGCGCGAACCGGCGTGGTCACCGTGGTCAAGGCCGGGCGGCGGTTCGAGATTCTGGCCAGCAACGACATGGGCGAACCGATCTCGTCCTCGCCCGCCATTTCCGACGGGCGGATCTATCTACGGACGTTCGAGTCACTTTACGCGATCGAAGGAGGGAAGTAGTTTATGTTTGCTCTCGCCTGCCTCATCCTCCTGCCGTCGTCCTCGCCCGCCGGCGAATTTCGGTTCCGCGTCCAGGAGATCGACACCGGCCTCACGGTCGGCTACGCCGTCTCGCTTGTCGACGTGAACTCCGACGAGTTAATGGACATCGTGGTGGTCGACACCCAACGGGTGATCTGGTACGAGAACCCCAGTTGGCGAATCCACACCCTGATCGAGGGGCGGACGAAGCCCGACAATGTTTGTATCGCGCCGTACGACATCGACGGTGACGGCCGGCTCGATTTCGCGTTAGGCGCCGACTGGCGGCCGATCGACACCCACACCGGGGGCGCGATCCAATGGCTCCAGCGCCCGGCGGCGGCCGACGACGAGTGCGGACTGCACCCGATCGGCGAGGAGCCGACGACGCACCGCATGCGCTGGGCCGACCTCGACGGCGACGGGCGTCAAGAGCTGATCGTCGTGCCGTTGATGGGCCGCGACACGACCAAGCCGTTGTGGAGCGAGCGGCCGCTGCGCGTGCTGGCGTACAAGATCCCGGACGACCCGGTCGCCGGTCCTTGGAAGCCGGAAGTGATCTCGCAAGAGTTGCATGTGGCCCACGGCTTCTGGCCCACCGACCTCGACCGCGACGGCCGAACCGACCTGCTCGTGGCCAGTTTCGAGGGGGTCAGCCTGCTGGAGCGCAAGGAGTCCGGCGGTTGGACCTGCCGGCGAATCGGGGCGGGCAACCAGGACAATCCCGAAGCCAGGGGCGCGAGCGAAATCAAGCATGGACGGCTCACGAACGACGCCGACTACATCGCCACGATCGAGCCCTGGCACGGTTTCCAGGTGGTGGTCTACACGCGGCCCGCCGCCGGCGGCGCCGGCCTCTGGGACCGTCGGGTACTCGACGACGAACTGAAGTGGGGGCATGCGGTCTGGTGCGCCGATCTCGACGGCGACGACGACCAGGAGCTGATCATCGGCGTGCGCGACGACCAAAGCGACCAACAGCGCTGCGGGGTGCGGATCTACGACCCCACGGACGCGCATGGGACGAGTTGGACGAGGCAACTGGTCGATGCGGGCGGAGTCAACGTCGAGGATCTGGCCGCGGCCGACCTCGACGGCGACGGCCGCGACGACGTCGTGGCGGTGGGCCGGCAATCGCACAACGTGCGGATTTATTGGAACGAGACCCGATGAGCGAGCAACCGGCCATCCGCTGTCGAGGGGTCCGCGGCGCGACGACGGTCGACGAGAACACCCGCGACGATCTGCTCAAAGCGACGCGGCAGTTGCTGGCGTTGATGATCCGGCGCAACGGGATCGAGCCGATCGACGTGACGAGCGCGATTTTCACGACCACCCCCGACCTGAACGCCGAGTTCCCGGCGTTGGCCGCGCGGCAACTGGGTTGGCTGGACGTGCCGCTCTTGTGTACGCACGAAATGAGCATTCCCGGCTCACTGGGGCGTTGCGTGCGGATCTTGATTCACTGGAACACGGCCAGGTCGCAGCGCGAGATCGTGCATGTTTACGTCAAGGGCGCCGCCGTATTGCGGCCTGACTTGTGCAAACTGCCGCCGGTCGATTGGGAGGAGTTGGAAGCCTGGATCACCGATGAATTGGCAGTGCGGCCCAAAGGGCGGGCGTAGGTCAGGCTTTCCAGCCTGACGACAACGACCCGCTCAAAGGTTAGGATCGTCGCATCGGGTTCTGTAGGGAACGCCCTCCGTGTGGCGTTCCGTGAAGCTGTTGCGACGTCGTCTGGCGGGACGCGGAACGCCACGGAGGGCGTTCCCTACAGAGTCATCAATAGGTCCGGCTGTTGAGATCGTTCGTCAGCATGCTTGAAACTGTCGCGCTCATTCGATGTCGCTCACGCGGTAGATCTTGGCGTCGGGCAACGCCGCCCGGAGCCGGCGTACCCCGTCCTCGCTCACCTGCGTGAAGCGAAGGTCGACGTGCCGTAGCCGCTTCAGTCCCGTCAGATGTTCCAGTCCGGCGTCGGTCAATGGCGAGCTGGCGAGGTTCACGGTTTCGAGCGAGGGGAATTCAGCCAGGCATTCGAGGTCGGCGGCGTCGACCGGCCGCCCGGCAAGGAACACGGCCGATACGCTACGAACGAAGTCCTTGCCAAGCCGGCGCTCGAACCAGCCGCCCAGGCCGCCTCCCGTGTCCGCGTCGCACTGGTACGAAACGTGGCCCCCAAGAGCGACGATCGCCGCCACGGCGCGCCGCTGACGGTGGCTCCGCTCGGCATGGAACCCAAGCCAGACCAGGAACGTCGCCAGCGCGACCAGCATCGTATTCAAGCGGAACTGGAAGCGTGGTGTCAACATAGGTACATCCGGCGGCCAAACTACGACATCGACCTTCTGCCCCGGATTCATCGCCCGAGCGAGGCCCACGCGAAGGTGTTGGCCGGAGCGTCCGGCCAACTCTTAGTCACCACGGATTTTCGTGCGCCGCGAAACCCGCATGGCCTTTGATTGGAAACAATACCTGGCTCGGCTTCAAGGCCGGCAATGACGCCGACGACCACGGACGTTTACGGCACCACCTGAAGAACAGGCGCCGACATGCGGTCTCCGACCGGCTTGATCGGCTTCGCCAGTGGCGATTCCCAGACAGCGCTGAGGGCCGCTCTCCAAGAAGCCGATTGCATTTCAGCCCAGTTTCCTCAATGGGTCGTCGCGGGGTCGCCGAGCGGCCGGAGATGTGTTCGGGGCACCCGCGCAGCGGGTCGGCGGAGCGTGGGAACAAGGAAACTCGCAGCCGACCCGCTGCGCGGGTGCCCGAACAAGGAATTCTCAATAACCATTCTCACGTCCGCTTGAATTGCTTATCCAGTTCCTCGCGGGTGAAGACCAGCGCCGTGGGCCGGCCGTGCGGGCAGTGGTGCGTGTCCTGGGCCAAGTGCCGCTGTTCCAGCAACGCGGCGATTTCGTCGGGCGTGAGATGGTCGCCGGCCTTGACGGCCGCCTTGCAGGCGAACATGTGCAACAGCTCGTCCAAGAGGTCGCGGCGCTCGGGCTCGCGGCCGGCGTCCAGGAGGCGCCCGACCAGATCGCGCAACAACTCGGCGGGACTGGTGCCGGCGAGCATGGCGGGGTAACTCGAGACCAGCACGGTGTCGCCGCCGAAAGGCTCGACCTTGATCCCCAGCCGGGCCAACAGCTCGCTCCGCTGCAGCACCGCCGACGACTCAGGCCCGCTCAGGTCGACCGGTTCGGGCACCAACAGGTGCTGCGATTCAATCGCCCCGGCCAGCGCCGATTCGCGGAATTGCTCGTACAAGATTCGCTCGTGAAGGGCGTGTTGGTCGATCACCACCACCCCTTCGTCGCTCTCGGCCACCAGATACCGGTTGTGGATCTGCAAGGCGGCGGGAGGCTGCCTGGGACCGACCATCGTGCCAGCGACCATCGTGCCAGCGCCGCGCGACGGTTCGGACTCGACCACCGCGGCCGATTCACGAGGCGCGGATGGCATCGCCCGCCGGCCGAAGATCGGCGACAGCCGCAATGGCTCGCCCGAGGGACGTGGCGGCGCAAGATCGAAACGTGTCTGCCGCGCGAGCTCGGATGCGCCGGCCCACGCGGCGGCGGGCTGCGCGGGGTTTCCGTCGGCGGGCTGCGCGGGGTTCCACGCGGCCACCTGCCCCTTGGCCCAATCGACCAGTTCGCGGCGCAACTCGGCCGCCCGATCGGGATCGACGGCCTGCGAGGGACTGGCCGACACGGCGGCGCCCGCGGCCCCGCCGGCGTCGATCCGGTGGGTCAGGTCGGTCGTGAGGAACTTGGTCCGCAACGTGCCGAGAAGTTGACTGTAAAGCCGGCCGCCGTCCTGGAAGCGGACTTCCAGCTTCGTCGGGTGGACGTTGACGTCGACCTGGTCCGGCGGCATCTCGAAACACAGGAACGAGACGGGGAACCGTCCGGTCAGCAGCAGCCCGCGGTAGGCCTCGCCCAGGGCGTGCGAGAGCGAACGATCGCGGATCGAACGCCCGTTCAGAAAAAGGTGCTGCATCCGCGCGTTGGGTCGGCTCAGGTTGGGACGGCCGACGAAGCCGAACAGCCGGATGTCGCCGTCGCGGTTTTCCACCCAGATCAGGTCGTGGGCCAGGTCGCGGCCGAAGAAGCCGGCGATCCGTTCGAGCCAGTCGTCATTGGGCGCCAGGTCGTACACCGTTTTGGCATTGTGCCGCAGGCTGAAATGGACCCGCGGATGGGCCAGCGACAGGCGCGTGACGACCTCGCTGACGTGGCCCATCTCCGTCTGCACCGAGCGTAGGAACTTGCGCCGCACGGGTGTGTTGAAGAACAGGTGGCGCACCTCGATCGCGGTGCCTTGCGGGCAGCCGCACGGCGCCACGGCGGCCGGCTGGCCGGCGACCACTTCCAGCTCGGCCCCATCCGGCCGCTCGGCCGAGCGGCTGCGAAGGAGGAACCGGCTCACCTCGGCGATCGAGGCCAGGGCCTCGCCGCGAAAACCGAGCGTGCGAACGCGGAACAGATCGTCGGCGCTGCTGAGCTTGCTGGTGGCGTGGCTGGCGACGGCCAAGAGCAGTTCGTCGGGCGGGATGCCTCCGCCGTCGTCGACCACGCGGACCAGTTCGGTCCCGCCCTGTTCGACGGAAACATCGATCCGCGTGGCGCCGGCGTCGAGCGAATTCTCAACCAACTCTTTCACGACGCTCGCCGGCCGCTCGATGACTTCGCCGGCGGCGATCTTGTTCACGACGCTCGGCGGCAGTTGTTGGATGGGTGGCATCGAATCCGTTCGGGCTTGGTCCGTGGTCAGTTGTCCGACGCCCGGTCCACCGCGGCGCGGCGGTCGCGTCCGCCAAACTCCCACCACTTGTACCACTCGATGCGGTATGTCACAGTTTCTCCAAGTGGGCAAGCATTTCGGCGGTGGTCATTCCGGTTTCCTGCTCACGACGCCGCAACTCCTCTTCGGACAGCTTGGGTCGATCGCGCTCAACGGCTTCCCAGTCGATGTTCGGAATGAACCGGCCGAGCACGTTGCCCGCTTCATCACACAACTCCAGCGGCTCACTGGATCTCGTGAGTTTCTCCTCCAACGCGGCGTCGACGACGATTCGAGTCATGCGCAACTCTCAAATCCACAAGAAGATCTGCGATTCGACCAATTCATTTTACCATGCGGGCTACCGTCTGTCACGGCCGCCATGGGCGGAGGGGCGGAGTGGGCGGAGCGGTGAGCCGGTTGTCAGGCTGGAAAGCGCTGGAAAGCCTAACCTACCATGTGCGCAATTGTCTTTCCTCGTTCCCTCGCTCTGCGTGGGAATGTCTCTGCGGACGCTCCGCGTTGCCGTGGCCTTGCGCGGCATGGCAACGACGGGCCGCGGAGCGGCCGACGCTGTGTTCCCACCGCCCGGGGTCGAGCGGCTGCGGGACACCGGTGACGGGGTTCCCGTTGGGGGGGTCATATTGAGGCGTACACCAGGCGAGCGCGTTGGTGCAATTGTCGTTGGCGAGCGCGTAAAGTCGCTCGTCGAGGTTCCCATCGTTCAGCGTCGAGCGCTCCCGCAAGATCAGGTCGTCGAGGCCGCGCAGCCCCCATGCTACGTCTCATTTTAACTGACCGGAATAGGCGGTGCGAGTCCCGGTTTTTTTGGCCCCCAGACCCCGCCCGGAGCCCGCCTCGACCCCGCCCGCGCGCATAATTCTAGAACCCCGCCCCTTTCCTAGGGACCGGTGAG